>DATKNU010000195.1:0-6105 GCA_035541195.1 bacterium | reverse complement strand
ATGTAAGCGCAGCCATCATCCCAGAAGAAGGCGGGCGGCTCAAGGCCGGACCCTGTCCTTACCCCAAGCCTTAGGTCACTTCTTTTGGAACAGGTAATGCGAGACCAACCATTCGTTGCCGCCGCCATAACCCCATAACTCCGAGCAGGCCATGAAAAAGACCCGCCAATAGGACCAACGCCAAAGGGCGTTCGGGGGGCCATAGGTTTCAGCGAAGGCCGCCAAGATGGCCTCCCGATTGCGGTCCATATTGGCCAACCAGGCCTCGCTGGTCTTTTGATAGTGGGTGCCGGAAACCCGCCAATGGTCCACCACCCCCAGTTTTTCCTGGAAATAAAACAAGAGGTGGTCCGAGGGCATGATGCCGCCCGTGAAGAAATAGCGGGACATCCAGTCCTCCCGGCCCTTATCCTCAAAAAGATAGGCCAAATCCTTGTGGGTGAAGATGTGGACGAAAAGAAGCCCTTGGGGCCTCAGCCAAGAAGCCACTTTCGCCATCAGCCTCTCGTAATTGCGCATATGCTCGAACATCTCCACCGACAGGATCCGGTCGAATTTTCCTTTCAAGGACAAGTGGTTGATGTCCCCCGTCACGATCCGGAGGTTTTTCAAACCCCGCTTTCGGGCCTGGTCCAGGATATGGGCGCGCTGGGTGGCCGAATTGGAGACCCCCGTCACTTGGCACCGGGGATAACGCCGGGCCAGGTAAAGCGAAAGGGCGCCCCAACCGCACCCCAGGTCGAGCAATTTCAAGCCGTCTTCCACCCGGGCCCTTTGGCAAGTCAACTCCAGCATGGCTTCCTCGGATTCGTCCAAGGTCGTGACGCCCGCCGGCCAATAGCCGCAGGAGTACTTCAGGTGTTTTCCCAGGACCGACTGGTAGAACCGGGTTGGGACTTCGTAATGTTGTTCGTTGGCCGCCGGGGTTTGCACCGCGATGGGGCTTTGCCGGAGGGATTGGACCAGCCGGGAGACGCGCTCCTGTTGTTTTTCCACCCCGTCCCAACGCCCCTCCTCCTTAAGCCTCGAACGCAAAAGCCGGCGGATCCCCCAACGAAGGATCGGGTCCGGAAGCAGGTTCCTGCGGATCAACCAATCGGCCATCATCGTCAAGGCTCCTTTCGGGTGAACCAGGGCACAAACACGCTGGTGGTTTGTTGGTAGCGCCGATAATCCTCGCCGCGGGACTTCAGGGCCTGGGCCTCGGTCAAGGGGATCCCGGTGACCTTGAAGAGGAAAAAAAGCATGAGGGCGGGGCATATCCAGCCAACCCACCCCAGGGGCGAAGCGCTTTCGAAAAGGGCGTAGGCGCACCAGATCAGCCACTCGAAAAAATAATTGGGATGGCGGGAATGGTTCCAAAGGCCGACCCGGCAGGTTTGGCCGCGGTGGGCGGGGTCTTTTTTAAAGGCCTCCAACTGCCGATCCGCCAAGGTTTCACCGGCCCAGGCGACGGCCCACAAGAACAGGCCGGCCCACTCCAGGGGCAAAAGGCCGGGGGCGGCATTGCGGCAAACCAGCAGAAAAGGCGCCGCGAGGAAAACAACCAGGGCGCCCTGGAACTGGAAGGTCAGGAACAACATCACCCCGGCCCGCTGCCCCCATTTCTTTTTCATGTCCGTATAGCGGGGGTCCTCCGGATGTCCGCCCAAGACGCGCGTGGCCAAAAGATAAAGGGCCAACCGGCCTCCCCAAAAAAGGACCATGGCCCCTAAAAGCAACCGCCGCGAAGGATCGCCCGAACCGCGCCAGGCCTCATAAAGGACGAACCCCGCCAGGCCCAAAGCCCAACCCACGTCCAAAATGGCGGCATTGCGGGTCTTAAGTTGGATTCCCCAAAGGGCCAGCATAAAAGTGAACATTCCCAGCCATCCCCACCCCAACGTCGTCAAGGCCTCAAACATGGGTTCCTCCGGAAACAGGGATCCTTTTCAGCAAAAGAAACAAAAGAAGGAAAAGCACCAAGGCTGCCAAGGGCGCGACCAAGCACCAGACCCCAATACCCTGGAGGGTGGCCGTCCAAAACCTTTGAAAAGCCCCGCCGGGATCCAACCGCGCCATTTGGACCAAATCCGAGGCGCTGGCCGGAAGGGCTTGGGCGCCGAACAACCGTCCGCCCCAACGCAGAAAAGGGATGATCAAGATCAGCTGCAGGGGATAGACCAACCAATTGATGGACTGGATCAAGGGGAGGTTCCAGCGAAACAACAGGGCGGCCAAAGCGCAAAGCAGGCTGGTGGAACCCAAAACCGGGAAGACCCCCAGGACCACGCCCCAAGCCAAGGTCCAGGCGATCTGCCGCGGCGTCAACCCTTGCCCCAGCCATCCTTGGAAAAAGCGCCAAAGTCCCCTCCCGGACACGGGGGTCATGGCTTGGGGCCCGTCAAAAGATCGGCGAGGGTCCCCCGGGCCGGGAGCTGGGCCAAGCGCCATATCAGGTAAGCGGCGATGGCCAAATTCCCCAAGGCCATGATGAGCAGGAACCAGGTTACCCGGCCCGCCCAGTGTTTTTCCCGATAGGCCACCCAGAGGTAAAAGGTCAGAAAGGCGAAATAAGTGTCGAAAAATGTCGCCCGGCCCCAAGGCAAGGCCCAGACCTGGGCTGCCCCTTCCAGCACATTACCCGTCAAGCTGGCCCAAGTGGTGACCGCGGTCATGACCAGGAAAACCAAAATGTAATAAAGGATCAGCGCCCTTTTCACGATGGACTCCTTTCCACCCAATTCCCCGCGACGGTTTTCGCCTTGACGGCCACCGGGCCCCGTTCCCGGTTCATGGGGCGGGCCAAGACCAATTGAAGGTTGTTGAGCAGCCCCGCGGCGAATCCGGCCTGGCAATAAGCCAAGTAATAAAGCCACATCCTTTGAAACTTTTCGTCGAACCCCAAGCGGTCGATTTCCATCCGGTTCGTTTGGAATCGCCGGGCCCACTCGGCCAACGTGAGGGCGTAATGGGGGCCTATGTTCTCCAGGTCTTCCAGCACCAAATGGGAGTGGGAAACCATGGCGTCGTTCAGGGCCTTGATGGAAGGGATGACCGACCCGGGGAAAATATATTTTTGGATGAAGTCTTCCCCGCGCCGGGCTTGCTCGTAACGCCGGTCGGGCAGGGTGATCACCTGAAGCACCGCCCATCCCCCGGGCTTCAACAGCCGGTCCAGGGTCTTGAAATAGGTCCCATAGTGCTCATGGCCGACCGCCTCCAACATTTCAACGCAGATGATCCGATCAAAGGACCCGGCCAGGTGGCGGTAATCGCGCAGCTCGACCTTGACCCTTTCACTTAAGCCCAAACTCGCAACCCGGGCCTTGGCATATTCAAATTGTTCCCTTGAAATGGTCACGCTGGTCACGCGGCAGCCCGTGGTTTGGGCCGCCTCGATGGCGAGTGTCCCCCAACCGGTCCCGATCTCCAAAAGATGGTCGCCGGGACCCAATTGGGCCTTCCCTAAAAGCCTGGCGATCTTGGCTTTTTGGGCCTCTTCCAGGCTCGACCCCGCCTCCTCGTAAAAAGCCGAGGAATAGGTCATGGAAGCGTCCAGGAAGGCCTTAAAGAAATCATTGCTCAGGTCGTAATGGGCCTGGATATTTTTCCGGCTTCCCGAGGGTGTGTTGCCGCGGGTTCGGTGGAACCCCCATGCCTTCAAGCGTCCCCACCGGGCGGTCCAGGGGTGGTTTTGGATCATCTGGTCCCAATTCTCGGCCAACATTTTGAGCAGGTCCGCCAGACGCGCGGTTTCCCAATCCCCCGCCCTATAGGTTTCCCCAAGGGCCACATCGCCGCCCCAAACCAGCTTCGGGAAGAAATCCCAAGTTTTCACCCGAATCGCCAGGGACCTTTCCGGCGGGGCTTGCGGATCGCCGAATAGTTTGAGGCTCTTGTCCGGGAGAACCAGCGTCAGGCATCCCCCTTGAAGCCCCGAAAGCCAGCGGGTGAACAACCCCAGGCAGGCCTTTTGCCAAAGGGTCGGGGCCGCCACGCGGATGGTTAGGGCGCTGGGGGGGTGCGGCTTGGTGAAAACCTTCAAGCCTTTGAGATAAAGCCTGCCGGCCTGCCAAAGGATCCGCGGCATGGAAAGGCTCGCGGTCAAGGGATAGCGGACCAGGGTCCCCAACAAATTTTTGGATGTCATGGGCATGGCTCTCCCCCACATTCTGGAATGGAACACTTCCCGCCCTTCCTTCAGGATGTTGATGCGGATATCCAGGTCCTGATCGATGGCCGAAAAGTGGAAGTCATAGTCCCCCGTCATGTCATTGAAGGGGGAAACATGGAAGTCTTTGGGAACGGTATAACGGGCCTCGAAACCGGGCCGGGGGGCGCCGGACTCGGAAAGAACATAAAGATGCTTTTCGTGAAAAGTGTTGTTGACCTCCGCCACCACCGTTTGAAGCCGGTCCGACGGTCCGTAACAGTAATAAAAGGAAACGGGGTTGAAGACGTAATTAAAGTATCGGGCGCCGGTGATCAGTTCCACCCGGGTCACCGCTTCCGACAAACCCCTTTCCCGGAGAAAGCGGAAAAGTTTTTCCTTGAGGGTGCCTGCCCGGGCGTCCAAATAATCCTTGTCGTGGATCGAAACGGGGCGCAGGCGGTTGTACCCGAACCAAGGCACCTCGCGGGAAAGCCGCTCCAACTCATCCAGGTCAAAAGCGTAAAAATAGACGGGATAGTGGAAGCCATGGGCCAAGGGTTCCAAACGGCGGTGCATGACATGGCCGGTGAAGATGCGGGACCTCACAGTTCCACCCCCAAGGCCCGGCCCACGGCCACACCCGCCTTCACGGCGTCCTCATGGAAACCGTAGCCAAAATAACTCCCGCAAAAATAAGTGTTCCGGACTCCGTTCAACCGGGGCAATTCACCCTGACTTTTGACCGACGCCAAACTATAGGTGGGATGGTGGTAAAAAAATTCCCGGATGGTTTCCCCCTCGCGGGGCGGGACGCTTCGGTTCAAGGTGACGCAATATTGCTTTTGGGCCTTCAAGCCCTGGAGGCGGTTCATGTGGTAGCTCAGGGAAGTCTTGCCGCCCGGGGGCGCGTCCCTTTCCACCACATAGTTCCAGGAAGCCCAAGCCCGGCGGTTCGGGGGAAGCACGGAGACGTCGCTGTGAAGGACCGTGTGGTTGTCCTGATAGCGCCAAGACCCCAAAAGCCTTCGCTCATCCTGCGAAGGGTCTTCCAGCAGTTCCAAGGCCTCATCCGCGTGGGTGGCGATCACCACCTTATCAAACCGTTCCACCAGGTTCCCTTGGCTTAGAACCACCCCCTCCCCTTCCCGCCGGACGGAGGTCACGCCCGAGCTCTTTCGCACTTCGCCCCGGAAGTCCTTCAAAAAAGCCCGGACGTAACTGTGGCTCCCGCCCACCACCGTCTGCCACTGGGGCCGGTCCGAAAGGTTCAGGAGACCGTGGTTCTTGAAAAAACCCAGGAAGGTTTCGGTCGGGAAATCCCAGATTTCCCCCGGGGGCGTGGACCAAATGGCCGAACCCATGGGAAGCAAGTATTGATCGATCATTTCCCTCGAGAACCTTTTGGACTCGAGGTATTTGCCCAAGGTCGGGGCCGTCGCCCCTTTTTTCAAATCCTCTTCCCCTTCCTTTCCAAAGCGCCTTATTTCCCAAAGCATGCGATGAAAAGAGGGCTTGAAAAGATTCACCCTTTGGGCGAAAAGGCCGTTCAATCCCGAGCCGGAATATTGCAGCCCCGTCCTCTCATCGTGAAAGCCGAAGGACATGTCGCTGGCCCGCACCGACACGCCCAACCGGCGAAGGAAGCGGTGGAAGGTGGGGTAAGTCCGGTCGTTCAGGACGATGAACCCGGTGTCCAGGGGGATTCCCTCGTCGGGGCCCGAGGGAATGACGATGGTATGGGTGTGCCCCCCCACGTAGTCGTTTCTCTCGAAGAGGGTCACCTTGAACTTTTCTTGGAGGAGGAAGGCCGCGGATAGACCCGCGACCCCTCCCCCGATGACCGCGATGGTCCCTGGGGTCGAAGCGGGCGTCACGAAGGCCTCTTTTTCCCCAAAGCCAAGCTCAGGCGCTTTTTCAGAGCCTTTTTTTCAAGGGGGGAAAGCTTGGGGCCGGCGCTAATCCGTGATTGG
>DATKNU010000194.1:0-12214 GCA_035541195.1 bacterium | reverse complement strand
CCCCTCACCCCACCCTCTCCCGCAAGGGGAGAGGGATTGAGGAACGAAAGGAGTCCCAAGATTTAGAAGCCGGTTTTCTTTCGCCATTTCCTTAAGGATCAAAGTACACCGCCAATCCCCAATGCTCGTCGCGTTGAAGGTAAAACTGGCCGAACTCGGCGTTGCCGTTGTAATAAACCGCCGCCAGGCGCAGGGAGGCGCGGTCGCCGTCATGGCCCTTCCATTGAAAGCCCAATTGCAGGGTCTGGTTGTTGACCCCGCCCGCCTCGTCCTTGTGCTTCAGGTTGTAGGTGCCGTAACCGCGCAGGCGCGCGCCCAAGAAATCCAGGGAAGGCGTATAGGCTTCCAATCCCACCGAGACGAAAAAGAGCTTGTCCGGCGGGGCGATGTTCTCCCAAAAGCCCAGGTTCGCGTAAAGCCGCAGTTCCTCGGTCAAATCGTCCGAAAGCGACAGGTTGAGGTTTTCCCGGCTGTAGAAGATGGGCGAGACGGACGAGCCTTGCAGCGAATCCCCCAGGTGGGCGCTTTGGTGCTCAAACTCCATCCGGAAGGAATAGGGCCCGGTTTTTTCGCTCACATAAGTGCCCGCGAACCAGTCCCCCGCCTGCATGGGAAAAGTGGCCCCATATTCGCTCAAAAGGATGTAGCCGGCCCCGAAAAACCCCCAGCCCCATTGGGTCCCGTCCCCCGGGTTGTAACGGACCATCTCCATGGTGGCCCCCACCGCCCCCTCGAAGAGGTTGTGGTTGGTATAGGCCGTCACGCTGGTATGGGGTTCCCGGGGATCGCCGATGAGCGGCGCGAAAAGGGGCTCGGCGGGCAGGAATTCCAACGCCGCCACGGGGGTTGGGGCTGAAAGCGGGGATTGGGCGAAAAGCGGCCCCACGCAAAGGAACAAAAACCCTATTTCACCGCCAAGACGCCAAGATCGCCAAGAACGGCAAAAAATATTTTTATTCAAAATTTCAATTCCCAAATGTTTTCTTGGAGGCCTTGGCGTCTTGGCGGTGAAAATCAGGACTTGAGGATTTGATTATAGGCTTCCAGCATGCGTTTGGCCATGGAAGTGGAGGACCACTTGTCGGCCTCCGCCAGGGTCTCGGCCTTCTTTTGCCGGTAGAAGTCCCCGTCGGTCATCATGCGCCGCACCGCGGCGGAAAACTCGGCCTCGTCGAGCTTCGTCATGAGGCCGCCCTTGCCCGAGGCCATCACGTCCTTGATGCCCATCTCGCCCACCGCCACCACGGGGGTCTCGGCGGCCATGGCCTCGGTCACCACCAAGCCTTGGGTTTCGGTGACGGAGGCGAAGACGAAAAGGTCCGACCCGGCGTAGCAATCGCGCCAATCTTCCTTGCTCAGGTACCCGGCGAAATGCACCGAATCGCTCAAGCCCATGTCCAGCACCAGCTTTTCCAGGCGCTTCTTGGCCGGGCCCTCGCCCGCGATGAGGAACTGCAATTGGGGGATTTCGGGCTTAAGGCCCTTCAGGACCCTCAAGAGGAAGTCGATGTTCTTTTCCTCGGCCACCCGGCCCATGAAAAGCAGCAGCTTGTCGGTGGGTTGGTAGCCCTTGAGTTCGCGGTAGCGCGTCTTGTCCCGGCCCTGGAAGCGCTCGAGCCGGATGCCAGTCGGGATGATCTCGATCGGCGCCTTCACGTCATAGCTTAAAAGCGCCCGCTTCATCTCGCTGGAAGGCGTGATGACCAGGTCGCAGGAGTCGCAGTATTTGCGGCTGGCGGACTTGGCGTAGGCGATGCCCCAGGCCTTGGGGATGAACCAAAGGTAATGCTCGGTATAGGCCGCGAAAAGCGTGTGGTAGGTATGCACCACCTTGGCGCCGGTTTCCCGGGCCCATTTCACCGCCGGGCCCCCGAGGGAAAAAGGCGTTTGGGTGTGCACGATGTCGTACTTCTGGTCCTTGAAGAACTGCACCAGCTTCTTGTCCCGGCCCGGCAGGGGCAGGCGGTCTTCCGGGTCGAAGAAAAGGTAAAGGGACGGGAAACGGTAGACCTTGTAATGGTCGCTGTCGTCGATGGCGTTGGGGAAAGCCGGCGCGTAGATGTGGACCTCATGGCCCAATTTGCCGAATTCCTCGGCGAAGATTTGTGTGGAAGCCGAGACCCCGTTGATGCGGGGGTAGTAGGTGTCGGTGACCAGGGCGATTTTCAAGACAAACCTTTCACCACAGAGTACTCAGAGTTACACAGAGTAAACCCTAAACATTTTGACGCGGAAAAAACGGATCATCACCAATCACAAAAAGCCCTGCGCCTTACTCTGCGTAACTCCGTGTAACCCTGTGTTTCAATCTTAAGGCGTGCAGAGCTTCCATTCCTCAGCGGCCATTTCCTTGACCTTGTCTAAAATGCCCGCGACCGGAACCTTTACCACGTCCTTCTCCCGGCGGCGCTTGACCTCCACGAGCCCTTCCTTCAACCCCCGGGCGCCGATGCGCACCGAGAGGCTCAGGCCCAAAAGGTCCGCGTCCTTGAACTTGAAGCCCGCGGTGGCGTCCGGGCGGTCATCATAGAGGACCTCGAAACCCGCCTTCTTTAAATCCTCGTAACATTGGTCGGCGGCTTGGGCCACCTCCGCCTCCGAGGGGTTCAGGCAGAGCAAATGAACCTGGTAGGGGGAAAGCGAGATGGGCCAAACAATTCCGTTCTCGTCGTTGTGTTGCTCGATGGCCGCGCCCACCGTGCGGGTGACGCCGATGCCGTAGCAACCCATGACGGCCTCGTGGTCCTTGCCGTCCTCGCCCAAATAAACGCACTTCATGGCCTTCGAGTATTTGGTGCCCAGCTTGAAGGTCTGGCCCACCTCGATGCCCCGGCCGGTCTGGAGGGGCTTGCCGCACTTGGGGCAGCCGTCGCCCGTCACCACGTTCCTGAAATCGCCCCACTGGGGTTCGGGAAAGTCCCGGCCCAACTCGACGTTCGTCAAATGGACGTCCTTCTCAAGGCCCCCCGTCACGTATTGGTGCCCGCCCTGGAGCGCCTCGTCGGCGATCACGCGCACCCCCGATAGCCCCACCGGGCCCGCGAAACCCACGGGCGCCTGGGTCACTTCCACCACTTTCTCGGCCGACGCCAGGCCGATCTCGCCCGCCCCCAGGAAGTTCTGCACCTTCACTTCGTTCACGTCATGGTCCCCCCGCACCAGGACCGCCACGGGCTTGCCGTCGGCGATGAAGATGAGGGTCTTGATGAATTGCTGGGCGGGCAGCTTGAGCAGCGCGCCCACGTCGGCCACCGTGTGCTTGCCGGGGGTGGAGACTTTTTGGAAGGCCCCGCCGGCCGAAGCCGCGGTGTGGGCCGAGGGCTTCCCCACGGCTTTTTCCATATTGGCCGCGTAGCCGCAGGATCCGCAAAGCGCGATGGCGGCCTCGCCGGAGTCGGCCAACACCATGAATTCGTGGGTGAAGCTCCCGCCGATGAGCCCGGAGTCGGCCTCGACGGGCGAACTTAAGAGACCGCAACGCTTGAAGATGCGCTTGTAGGCCTCGTACATCTTCCAATAGGTCTTATCGGAGGCCGCCTCGTCCATGTCGAAGGAATAGCCGTCCTTCATGAGGAACTCCCGGCTACGCATGACGCCGAACCGGGGCCTCACCTCGTCGCGGAACTTGGTGGCGATCTGGAAGAGGTTGAGGGGCAACTGCTTGTAGCTCTTGAGCTCGCGGCGCACCAAATCGGTGATGACTTCCTCGTGGGTGGGGCCCAGGGCGAAGTCGCGCTCGTGGCGGTCCTTGACCCGCATCAGTTCCTTGCCGTATTTCTGCCAGCGGCCGGTTTCCTGCCAAAGCTCGGCGGGGGTCAGGATGGGCATGAGCACTTCCTGGGCGCCGGCGGCCTCCATTTCCTCGCGGATGATCTTCATGACCTTCAGGATGACGCGCTGGCCCAGGGGCAGGTACTCATAGATGCCCGAGGCCACCTTGCGCATGAGGGCGGCGCGCAGCATGAGCTTGTGCGACGGGATCTCGGCTTCCCCGGGGGTTTCTTTCACCGTGGGGATGAGGGCTTGGGACACTCGCATAATTTTTTCCTTAAAGAATAATCAAACCTGTTTCACCCCGAGCCCCCCAACGGGGGCCACGAAGGGAACGAAGTAAAATTTTTTAATGGGCCCGCAGCGCCATTCCGCCAGAAAATCCGCAGAAGGAAAAGTGGGCGGAACAAAAAACGAAGGGGCACAGCGGAAGCTGCACCCCCCAGGGAAGCCATTCTCTTCAAAGCAGGATTTTCATCAAGCTATTTCATTCAGGACTTTTAAACAGGCCTTACTCCGTGTAGCTCTGCGCCCTCTGTGGTTCAAACGCCTCTGGCGGCTTTTTCCATCTCTTCGCTGCGCTTTTTGATCTCGCCGATGAGGTGGGGCACCAATTCCTCTTCCTTCAGCCGCACCTTGATCTGGCCCTTCTCGATGATGACCCCGTGGCCCTTCTCGGAGCAGATGCCCAGGTCCGCTTCCGCGCCCTCGCCCAGGCCGTTGACCACGCAGCCCATGACGGCCACCCGCATGGGGGTCTTCATGGTGAGCGTCGCGGTCTCCACCTGGTCCACCATTTTCTCCAGGTCCACGTGGCAGCGCCCGCAGGTGGGGCAGGCCACGATGTCCACGCCTTCCTTGCGGAAGCCCATGGAACGCAGCAGGTGGGTGGCCACCTTCACTTCCTCGACGGGGTCGGCGGTGAGGGAAACCCGGATGGTGTCGCCGATGCCGTCGGACAGCACCGCCCCGATGCCCGCCGCGCTCTTGGTGATGCCCTGCATCTTGGTGCCGGCCTCGGTCACGCCCACGTGGAAGGGGTAGTCGCATTGCTCGGCCAAGAGCCGGTAAGAGCGGATCATGGTGGGCACGTGGGAACTCTTCACCGAGATGATCATATTGTGGTAGTCGAAGGACTCGATGAACTTGATGTGGCGCATGGCCGATTCCACGATGGCCTCGGGCGTGGGGTGCCCGTGCTTTTCCAAGAGGTCCTTCTCCAACGAGCCGGAGTTCACGCCCACCCGCATGGCCACGTTGTACTTCTTGCACTTCTCCACCACCTGGGCCAAGCGGTCCATGCCGCCGATGTTGCCGGGGTTGATGCGGATCTTGTCCGCGCCCTCGTCGATGGCGCCCAGCGCGATGGTATAGGCGAAATGGATGTCGGCCACCAAGGGCACGCGCATCTTGGCCTTGATCTGGCCCAGGACCTTCAAGGACTTGGGGCTTTCCACCGTCACGCGGATGATCTCGCAGCCCGCGTCTTCCAGGCGCTTGATCTGGTCGATGGTTTCCTGCACGTCGTAGGTATGGGTGTTGGTCATGGACTGGATGGAGACGGGGGCCCCGCCGCCCACCTGCACCTTGCCCACCATGACCGGGCGGGTCTTTCGGCGCTTGATTTCGTAGAACATTTCAGCCATTCAAAGGCTCCTTGGGAGAACTAGGCATTCATTATGTAGTAGGACCGGGGGGCTTTCAAGCCGCCAAAGGGGGGCGTCCTTACGGTGATTTCAGGGGTTTTTCGGGCCTTCCCTACCGGATGACCAGCACCTTCATGAGCCGGTGGCTTTCTTGGCCGTGGTCCTTGAATTCCAGGAAGAAATAATAAAGGCCGTTGGCCGGGTTGAGGCCCTTGGCCTTCCAGTCCAAGCGATAGGCATGTTGGCCGGGGGCCGTGGAAAGGTTTTCGTCCTCGAAAATCTTGCGGTTGGCCACCGTGAAGATCTTCAAGGCCACCGAAGTCTCGGCCTGGTCCACGTTGTAGTAAAAGGAAACCGGCGCCAGGCCCAAGGAAGGGTTGGGATAGGGGATATAAACCGTGGTGATGGGCGTATCGGTGGCCGTGGGGGTCTGGGTCACCGTGACCGTGGGGGTGGGCGTCACCGTGAAGGTATTCGTGGGGACCGGGGTGTGGGTCGGGGTCAAGGTCCAGGTCGGCGTCAAAGTCTGCGTGGGCGTGAAGGTGAAAGTCGGCGTGAAGGAAAAGACCGGCGTTTCGGTGACCGTCGGCGACAAGGTCCAAGTCGGGGTCAAGGTGACGGTCGGCGTCAGGGTAACCGTGTCAGTCTGGGTCGGCGTCAAAGTTTGGGTTGGGCTGTTGGTGGGGGTGCGGGTAAAGGTGACCGTGGGACTGTTGGTGGCGGTCCTCGTGGGGGTCACGGTCAAAGTGTTGGTGGGGGTCGCGCTGGGCGTGGGCGTGCGGGTGGGCTGGCCCGAATCGGTGATTTGCAACACGTTGATGGAATAGGGGCCGAAGGTGATGGGGAAGGAATTGGAAATGCCCGTGGCCGTGAGCGTGGTGGGGGCGGTGTCCGGCGCGGCGTGGTAAGGCGGGGACCCGGTAGTGACCCATTGGTAATTGGTGGAATTGTAGACCCATTCGCTGGCCGTGGCATTGGGCGTGAAGGGGCCCAGGTTCAGGGTGACTGCGTAGCTGTTGGTCGGGCTTTTATTGACGACCATGAGCGACAGGATTCCGTCGGGCCGGTAATCCGAGTAGGCCGCCAGCAGGGAGGCGGGCGGCCCCGTGATGGCGGTGGAAACCAAATGGTGCGGCGTGGCGTCGCCCGCGATGGCCCAATCGTTGGCCATCATCTGCATGGCCCAATAGCTGGCGTGGGCCTGGTACTGGTAGGCATCACTTCTAACGTTCAAATAACCCAGGTCGCCACCCGTCGGATTGGTGGTAGCATCGTTACCGTTCAAGACATCCCAAAGATTAGAAAAACCCCGGCTTCCAAAGTCAGAAATGAAATGTCCCAAGGCATCGGTTAACCAAAGCCCGTTTGTTAATCCCACCTGAAAATGTCCGCCCCCCGGATCCACGTTGTACTCGCTCATGAAGACCGGAATGGTGCTGGCGCCGGCGACACCTGACAACCAGGAATTCAAGCTAACCGGGTAGGAATCCAAGCTAGAAGTGGAAGCCAGCGCCGCGGCATCCGTATAGGGCGCGTTATTGGGATACCAATGAAAATCGATGGCATTGATATAGCTGTCATCCCCATCAGCATGGAGCATGGAGATGAAATCCTGCAAATAGCTTTTACTGTCATACATATTGGACTTGTCCAAAAAGCTACCCGATACCGGCCCCGTGATGATGATGGTGGGGTCTACCGCTTTCATGGCGTTGTAATATTCAATATAGCGGCGCACGTAATCCTGCGCGGGCAGGGGGCCGCCGGTCTCCCAATTACCCTCGGTTTCATTACCAATCTGCCAATACTTGATCCCGTAGCCCTTGACCACGTTGGCGTAATAAACCCAGGAAGCCGCTTCTGAAGCCGTTCCCGTTCCAAGGTTTACCGTGATAAGTGGGATCGCATGCGGCGCGAAGGAATGCGCATAGCTCATGAAGGATTCGAAATCAAAAATATTATAAGAAGAAGCCGGGGAACTCGCAGGATCCGTACTGGAAACCTCAACTTGCGTTTGCGAACCAACCGTCACATTGTTGTTTGAAACTTGGGAGCCCCCGTTGTAAAGCTTCACTTCGGCAATGGAATAGGCGCCACTCACGCCCGCCGAGCTGGCCGTCATCAGAATACGCCAACATTGTTTAGGCACTCCAGTGAATGTCACGCCTTGAGTTCCCCCAGTCCCTGCAAAAGTCCCGGCAGTGGTCCAAAGACCGGGAGTATTTTGGTAAAGCGGGGACCCGCTTGAGGAATATTGGACTTGAAAGGAAGTGGCATAAGGCAAGGTCGCGCTCACCGCATTACCCCAAACAATGGTGACGGCGTTCACGAAGGATGAAGCGGACAAATCCAATTCGGCCCATTGGGAATTCGGGAAATCCGTATCCACATTGGAAAGCCAGACGGACGAATTATTGCCGTCCGTGATGTGAGAAGGAACGTTGTAACTAGAGGTCGTCCCCCGGTAGGTCTCATTATCAGGGAAACTAAGGCTGTAACTTGTCCCGCTGGGGACCCAATAACCGTTGGCGTCAAAGGACCCGGTGCCGTTCCAGTGGAAATCGTCCGAGGAGGATCCGCCCGGATAGCGCAGGAAATAATTGCCGGCTGTTTGAACTTTTGGCTGAACGGCCAAGTTGTCGCTTTTAGCGATCCAGTAGGCCGTGTTGTTCCCGAAGATGCTCAAAGGCGCGAAGGAGGTCAAAGTGGTGGCGGCGTTCACCGTAATGGTGGCGGGCAAGGTCTGGGACCCGGCGGCCGAGGCCAGGGTGAGCAGGCCTAGGGCAAAAGCCAACCGCTTAAATTGGGGGGCAAACAAAAAAAGCACGGAACCCTCAAGGATGAAATGAGCCGGAAGGGCAATCATACCAAAAAGGGGGCCCCCCGTGGGTTAGCGGATGACCAGCACCTTCAAGATTCGGCGGCTTTGCTGGCCGTTTTGGTGGAAAGTCAGCAGGAAATAATAAAGCCCGTTGGCCGGATTGAGTCCCTTTTGAGCCCAGGGGAGCGCGTAAAGATGCTGGCCGGGAGTCTTATCCAGCGACAGGTCGGCGAAAATCATCCGGTTGGCCACGGTGAAGACCTTCAGGTCCACCCCGGTGGTCAGGCTGGGCACGTTGTAATAGAAGGAAATGGGCGATTGCCCGTCGGAGGGATTGGGGAAAGGCAAAAGCGATCCCGGATTGGGCGTGCTGGTGATGGTGGGGGTCACGGTCACCGTGGGCGTGGGAGTCAGGGTAACCGTGGGGGAGGGGGTAAAGGTAAAGGATGGCGTGCAGGTAAAGCCCCCCACCATGCAGGGGCCGGGCGTCGGCGTCGCGGTGGCCGCCAGGCAAGGCACCACGGGAGTCGAGAGCCAATTGAAGACCGGAACCCCGTGGTAAGCGGTAGGCGTATATTGCCAATTGACCAGAAGATCCGGGCTTGAACTCGTATGGAAATCCCAGGCCGTGGCCGCGTACTTATAAGAAGCGGGGTTGTTCCCGTCAATCCAGTTTAAAAGCGTCTGGTCCCAATTGCCGTTGGTGTCGGGGTTAGGCGTATAGCCGGTGATGCTTCCGTTCTCGCCGAACTCGCTGATGATCACGGGGAAAAATTGGGTCGCGGTGGTGATTTTGGCGTTCCCGTCCGAGGGGATCCAGGGATTGCTCCCCTTGTAAGGATAGATGTGGGAGGCGTAAACGACGCCGTTGCCACCGCCCGAATCCACCAGGCTGCAAGGCCCGCCGCAACTGTTGCTGGTCACTCCCGATAAGTCATAAGCGTAATCCAGCCCCCCGACCACCAACACGTTGTTGGCGCCGGTGGCGCGCACGGCCGTCATCAGGGCCTTCATGCCCGGCGTATGGAAACTGGGCGACACGCCCGTGTTCGTGCCGCCATTGAACCAAACCGACCACCCGTTGCCCTGGTAATCGTAAGGCTCGTTATAAAGGTCGAAAAGCACCGCCGGGTTGTTGGCGTAACGGGTTGCCACCGAGGACCAAAAAGTCACGCTGTTGTCGTCGGGCATATAAAGCTGGTGGCCGTTGTTCAACGCGTTGGCGTTGCCCCAGGGCGAGCTGCAAGGATCGGTGGCTCCGACAGTGGTGGCTCCCGACCAATGCAGGTCCAGGATGACATAGGCGTTGTTGGCATTGCAAAAATCCACGATGGTATCAACCATGGCTTGGTAGGGCGCCCCGCCGCCGCCACAACCGAACCAGTAATCCTGGTTGAGGGGCAGGCGGATGATGTTGGCGTTCCAGCCCGTGACGGCTTCGGCGGCGGCCGCGGTGATCCCGCCCCCACCAGGATTGGATCCAAATCCGTTAGCCTGGTATTCCAGACTGTCCACGTCCACGCCTTTTAGCCGTACCGTACAGCCGCCGCTGGTGACAATTTGGTTGCCTTGGACTTTCAGTTGGGCCGAAGTGGCCTCGGCCGAAAGAGGCACAAGAGTCAAAAGCGGGAAGGCCAAAGCAAAGGCCCAACCCTGGATAAGTGATCGTTTTAAGCGCAAGAGTTGATTCCTGATCCTAAAATTAACTAGGCCTACACCGGGCCCCTCTAAAATATCGAGCAGGAATTATGCCATTGAAACGGTTAAAAGACCTAAAAAATAAGGATAAAACCAAACACAATAATCCCGGAAAAACGCCGATTTGTCCGCTTTTTGACGATTTGGGATAAAAGCCTGCCATTTGGACTTTCAAACCCTACCTCTATAAGCGGGATATAATGGGCTTCCATGACCCAACCGATACTCGCGCTGGCCGCCGGCAGTTTAGGCGACAGCATCCTCACCCTTCCGGCCCTGCAAACCCTCAGTACCCGCGGCCCGGTCACCTTGGCCGCCACCTCGCCCTTCCTGGCCCTGGGCGCCGAAGCTTTTGGGGTTTCCAAAATGATCCCCTTGGACCCCCTCCTTGACTCACTCTATGGCGGCAAGCCCGCCTTGCCGGCTGACGCCGGCGAGCTCTTCGTTTTCTTCAAGGAAAGGGACGCCCGGCTGGAGAAGGCCCTCGCGGCCCTGGCCCCGCTCAAAGTCCACTGGCCCCGCCAAGCCTTTTCGGATTTCCTGAAGGAAGAACGATGGGTGGGCCATTACTGGTTGGACCTGGTGGGATTCGCCGATCCTTCCCCCACCGCCCGCTTGCTTTTATCCGACGAAATGCGCGCCCGGGGATCGGCACTTTGCGCGGCGCTGGGCGCCCCCCAACCATTCGTCCTCCACCCCGGCAGCGGGAGCCGGGCCAAAAACGCCCCCCTTTCTTTTTTCCGCAAGGCCGCCGAAAAAACCGCCTCCGAAACGGCCCGCCAGGTTTTGGTGCTTTGGGGCGAGGCCGAGCGCGATTGGCTCCCCGAGATCAAAGCGGCTTTTAAGGACATCCCTAAGGTGACGGTGTTGGAAGAACCCTTGCCTTTGGCGGACTTGGCGGCGCTTTTGACCCAGGCCTGCGGCTACTTGGGCAATGACAGCGGGGTGACCCAATTGGCCTCGGCTTGCGGGGTGAGGACCTTCGCGGTGTTCAACAGCACCGATCCCAAACTTTGGGGCCCGCAGGAATCCATCATCCTGGCGGCCATGAGCCGGAACCTGTAAACCTTCATTTCGGGCAGGTCCCTTACCGGATCGCGATGACCTTGCGGATCTGGTGCCCCGAGGGTTGGATCGTGATCACCAGGTAAACTCCGTTCCCCACCAGTGAGCCGCCGGAATTGCGGCCGTCCCAATAGACCCGGTAATTGCCCGCGGCTTCCGCCTGGTTGAGCAGCTCCCGCACCTTTTCCCCCAAGATGTTATAAACGACCACCTTGACCTGTCCCGGCTGGTCCACCCGAAGGTCCATCCCCAGCGTGCCCGACCCCGGCGTGAAGGTGTTTTGGTCCAGGTAAAGTTTGGCGGCGGGCGTGTGGGTGGGGCTGAAGGAACCGGCGGGCAGGGGCGTCACGCTCGGGGTCATGGTGTGGGTAAAGACAGGCGTCACGGTCGGCGTTTTGGTCATAGAAGGCGTCGACGTAATAGTCGGGCTTAAAGTGATCGTGGAGCTATGGGTGGGCGTGGCGGTCCAAGTGGGCGTCAGGGTCACCGTCGGGGACAAAGTGATCGTGTCGGTCGGGGTCAGCGTGGGCGTGTCGGTCAGGATCGCCGGGATCGTCACCGTAAAGGTCAAGGTCGGCAGCACCAGCAGGGTCGGGGTGGAGGTGGGGCTATCGGTCGGCGTCGGAGTCAGCGTGGCGGCCAGGGTGGGTGTACCCGTGGCAGTGGGTGTATCGGTCACCGTCGGCGTGTCGGTGGGAAGGGGGGTCAAGGTCGGGGAAAGCGTCCAAGTCGGCGTCAGGGTCACCGTAGGCGTTTTGGTGACCGTAGGCGTAAAGGTGGGCGGATTGCTGATGAGGAAACGAAAAGCCAGGTCGCCCAAAAGGTTTGTGCTCCAAGTCACCCCCGAATTAAACGAAGTCCCCGAAAAAGAATTGGTTCCGTCAAAAGTCAGGTTCTCGTTTGGTGTCTGCCCGCCGCTGGGTTCGATAGGTCCATCCACGAGGTAAAAGGCTGAACTGGAGGATCCCGGCGAGGAGAAGCTAAGCCGGTAACTCACCCCCGCCTGCAGTAGATAGGGGCCGCCGGGCAAGGAGACGTCCACCCAGGTAAAGACGCTTGGCGCCGCCGTGCTGGTTGAAAAAGCCCCCGAGGTGACCGGTTGGGAGGTGTTCAGGTTCACCAATTGGAAGGTTAAAGGCCCGTTCGGGGCGCCGACCTTTTCAAAATAAGTTCCCAATTGGCTGACCCAAGTGCCAGGTCCGTTGAAGACCTC
>DATKNU010000193.1:0-15253 GCA_035541195.1 bacterium | reverse complement strand
ACGAGACCATATTGGTGGCCGAGGACGAGGAACCGGTGCGCAAGATCGTGGTGCGCATCCTGGAGAAGCAGGGCTACCGGGTGCTGGAAGCCGACCAGGGGGAATCGGCGCTGCGAAAGTCCGAGCAGACGCCCGACCCCGTCCATTTGCTCCTGACCGACACGGTCATGCCCAAGATGAACGGCAAGGAATTGGCCCAAAAAATCAAAAAGACCCGGCCCAAGATCAAGGTGCTTTTCATGTCCGGCTATCCCCAAGAGGTTTTGGCCCGGCAGGGGACCCTGGACCCGGGAATCCACCTGCTTCAAAAGCCCTTCACCGCCGATGAACTGGCTCGCAAGATCCGCCAAGTCTTGGACGGCCGTTAGCCCGCTCCCCACCAAAGTTTGATTTCCACCGGGCTTTTTTCCACCCGCACCCAAACCCGCCGGTCAGGCTCGGGAAGGGCCGCCGCGCCCACCGAAAGCCGCCGGGGGGTCAGGGGGCCGTTTTCCATCAGGTCTTGGATGGCGAAAAACCGCAGGAAATAAAGGCCGTAGAGGGCCGTGATTTCCTTCAACAACTCGTCCTCGGTGCTGAGGTTGATCCGCCTGAAATCCTGTTGGTCCACCAGCCAGGGGTAAAAGGAAGGGTCGAATTTAAGGGCTAAGCGTCCCTTGGCGCGGCCCCCCCATTCCACCGCGCATTCAATGGGATCGGGGCCGAAAGTGGCTTCCTCCAGGCCGGTTAAATGGACCACCGTCCCCCGCCAATAAGCCATGAAGCGCTCAAAGAGCAACACCAAGTCCGCGGGGGAAGGGGCGCCCGCCAAGGCGCAAGAGTTGTTTTCAAGTGTGGGGATCATTCTTCCCTCCTTAGGCCGCTCCCCTTTAAGCAAGCAAAAGCGGTGCCAAAAGGAGCCGGCGAAAAAACAAGGATTGGCGGGGGGAAAAGAACGGGACAAGAATCGCCGTTGGATGTTTTTTGCCCAGCGGGTAATTTTCGACCTGAAAAGCCGGAAGGCCTGGGTCGTCGGGGGGTTACTTCAGGTTATAAAGCTTCATTTTGTTGAAGAGGGTCTTGCGGGTGATGCCCAGTTTTTCCGCGGCCCTGGATTTATTGTTGTTCGTCTCCAGCAGGGCCCTTTGGATGTTTTGTTTTTCCGCCTCCGCCTTGGGCAGCGAACCCCGGGTCGTTTGGGCGCCGGCCTTGGCCTCCCGGATTTCCTTGGGCAGGTCCTTCACGCTCAAGCTCTTGCCCTTGGCGGTCACCACTAGGCGCTCAATGATGTGCTTCAATTCCCGGACGTTTCCCGGCCAGTCGTAGTTCTTCATCAGCTGCAGGACGTCGTCCGAGAGCAGGCTGAGCTTCTTGTCGAAGGCCCGGCAAGCTTCCTGGAAGAAGAAATTGGCCAATTGGGCCACGTCGTTGGGGCGGGATCGCAGGGGCGGGATCGTGAAGGGGATGACGTTCAGGCGGTAATACAAATCCGCGCGGAAACGGCCTTCCTTGACCTCTTTTTCCAGGTCCCGGTGGGTGGCGGTGATGACCCGCACGTCCAGGGGGATTTCCCGGGTGCCCCCCAGGCGGCGTATGTTTTTCTGCTCCAGGACTTTGAGCAGTTTGGTCTGCACGGTGGCCGTGAGCTCGCCGATCTCATCCAAAAAGAGGCTGCCGCCCTGGGCCTCCTCGAAAAGCCCCATCTTTTGTTTTTTGGCGTCCGTGAAGGCCCCGGGCTCGTAGCCGAAGAGTTCGGATTCGAGGATCGATTCCGGCAGGGAACCGCAATGCAGTTCCACGAAGGGCTTGGCCGCCCGGGGGGAGAGGGAATGGATGAGCCGGGCCACATGTTCCTTGCCCGTGCCGGTCTCACCCAAAATAAGGGCCGTCACCTTTTCTTGGCGGGCCACCTGCTCGATTTGCTCGTAAATTTTTTGCATGGCGGGGTCCGACAGGAAAAGATAATCCTTGCGGTAAATGTCCTGTTGTTGGCGCTTGAGGGATTGGACCTCCTCCAAAAGCCCCCTTTTTTCGCCGATTTTTTTCACCACGATCTTTAGTTTCTCAAGGTCGATGGGCTTTTCCAGGTAATCCTCGGCGCCCATTTTCATGGCCTGCACCGCCGAATCCACCGACCCCGATCCGGTGATGACCACGATGGCGGCGGCGGTGAAGGTTTCGTTGATTTTGGAAAGCACGTCCATGCCCGTCAAATCAGGCAGGTGCAGGTCCAGCAGGATGATGTCGGGTTGGAGGACGGTGGCTTTCTCGATGCCTTCCCGGCCTGAATGGGCCGCGGCCACTTCATGCCCATTTTGTTGCAGATATTTGGAGAGGATCTTGGCTAAGGATTCTTCGTCGTCGATCACTAGGATTTTCATAAAAGTGGGCTTTCCTTTTAAGTCCGAGTAGGGAATTCAACCAATTCTAGCAATAGTGGGCGTTGGAGCCCAAGGACCGAATGGTGAAAAGCCGCAGGGCCGAGGCGCAAGGCCACTCGATGCCATTTTCGGGGCAAAAAAGGGGTTCCGAATGGGTAAAAACTACCCAGGGGGGCATTTTTTCCGTGACCCTATTTTTTCCCGTCCGGCTTTTCGCCAATGAAAAGCCGGATTTTTTTTGGCACGACAGTTGCCTTAAGAACAGATGTGGATCAAATCAGGAACAGGATTCGGTGAAATGCTCGTGAAAGCCCAAAAATCCCCAGCCCCTAAAGTGGCCCTCTGGCCAGCGCCTTCGCGCCGGGAACTGACGGAGGCCTTTGAAAGGGCCTTGAAGCCCTTTGACGGCATGTCGGTGATGTCGGTGGACAGCTTCAACATCAAGGCTTCCAACAGCTTCTTCCGCCGGGTTTATGTGTCGAAGGAAAGCGGCGCGGTTTTGAGCTTCCAATTGCCGCAGGATTTTCCGGGGCTGCTGTCCCAATGCACCCGGCTGGAAGGCCAGGCCTTGCTCAGCCCGATGGAAGCCCTGGACCATTTGATGGCGCGCTTTTTCCGGCAGATGCAGGTTTGCGCCGAGGCCAAGATGTCCTACTTCCCGGCGGATTGGGTTTTGAGCTCCCAAGCCCCCCCGGCGGGGGAAGCGGCCCAGGTGAGCCGCCTGTTGGCGAGTTTGTCCTTGGTCGAGGTTCGGTTGTGGAAGCAGCTTTAAAATTTAAGGAGTCCGTCATGAAACTCAAACAGCTGTCGATGATCCTCTTGTCCATCCTGGCGATGCCCCTTCGGGGCCTGGCCGGGTCGGAAAGCATTTCCGCCGAGGCTTTGAAGGGGCTCTTGCCGGCGGGCGCCCAAATCACGGGCATCACGGCCTATGACGTGCGCGGCGTGGGCCAAAAGGACGCGGTGGTTTATTACCAAGTGGCCGCCTCGGGCCAAATCCCCTCCAGCTGCGGGGTGGCCTTGGTTTCCAAGGACCTGCGGACCCTTTGGAGCTACAAGGAAACCGGCGCCGACCACTTGTGGCAGTCCAAGGGCGAGCATCCGGGCGTGGTTTTCCTGGACGCCCGCCACCCGTCGGTGCCTTATGTGGTCTTCAACCCCTATTTCGGCGCCGTGAAGTCCCAATTCCACGTCTTCCGCTGGGCGGGCAAGGCCTTCACGGAAATCCAACATGGGGACCTGGGCAACAACCCCCAAGTGGCTTTGATGGAGGACAAGGCGACCGCGGTGGTGTCGGACAACTTCGGCTACCCCACGCCCCACCTCTTCGTGCTCCAGAACGACCGCTTGGTCCCGGCGGATTATCAATACCCGCGCTACTTCGACAAGACGATCCAGGAAGCCCAAAAGTCCCTGCGCGACATCCAGATGATCCCCCACCCGGATTACCTGGAAGTGGAGTCCCAATACCTGGCGGCTTTCGCCTATGCCCATCAATGCGAAGAGGGCCTGAAGTTCGCCGACCAGCTCTTGACCCTGCAGCCCACGGGGCTCGGCAAGGACCTGAGCGCCCGCTCGGCGGTGGAAATCCACCACCAGAAGGGTTGCCTCTACATGGAAATGGGCAAGGAAGCCGAAGGCATTGCGGAGTTCAAGGTGGCCTCGAACCTGGAGGAGCGCCCCGGATACCAGGGCCGGGCGGGAATCTTCGCCCAACTGGGGGATTATTACAGCTCGAAAAACGACGTCCCGAAGGCCCTGGCGGCCTATGAAACGGCCCGCACCTTCATCACCCAAAGCGACCGCCAAACCGCCGAGGCCATCAACCAACGCATCCAAGAGACGGCCCAGGCCGCGGGATTGGACCAAGGGTCTTTGGAAGTCGCCCCGGCGGGCACGGTGGATTTGAGGGCCCAGGCCCCCGAAGCGCCGCGCGCCCTGGTGGTCTCGAGCCTGACCCGGGAATAACCGAGTTCCGCCGTGAAGCCCATCCCCGCCGGGGATGGGCTTTTTTATTTCAAGGACAAAAGGGGCGCCGGATTTTTATTTTGAGGCGGGGAGCAAGCTTTTCTCGTCTTGCGGGAGCTTCATGGCCGGCAGGCTGTTGTCCTCGCCGCGCACCAAGCGGTTATAACGCTCCACGGCGTTGTATTTGGCTTTTTGGCCGTCGTCGGAAAGCAGGGAGGCCAGAAGATCAAGGCCGAGCCCCGCGCAAAGAAAAACCAGGTGGTTGGAATGGCTGGCGGGGGAATCGTCGAACAATAAATGGGCCCCGCCCCATCCGGCGCTTAAAGACCCCGCCAACTTCCCCAGGCTCCCGATCAGGGCCTCATCCTGGGCTTGGGCCAAGAGGCGGTTGGCCTCGGGATCCTGCAGGGGTTGGATGAGGTCCTGAAAATCCTGGAAATCTTCCAGCTTTTGCCCGGCCAGGCTGTAGTCCATGCCCCCAAAAGACCAATGGGTTTGAATGGGGCTTTTTTTCCATTGGATCTCGCCGGCTTGGGCCGTCCAGGCCGTCCCCAAAAGAAGCGAAAGCAGGCAAAGGCGGATCACAGGATCTCCCGGAGGCGCTCGGCGGGCCGGGCCAGGACGGCCTTGGCGCCCTTTTCAACGATGGGTCTTTGGATCAAATCCGGATGGGCCACCATCAGGTCGAGGATCTCGTCCTCCGAGAGGTCCTTTTCGGCCAGTTTCAGTTTTTTGTAAATGTCTTCCTTCGCGCGTAAAAGCTCCCGGGCCGCCAGGCCCATCTTCTTCAAAAGCTCGCGCAGTTTTTCCTTGGGGATGGGTTCCAGGTAATAATTGACCGAGGCGAAATCAACGCCCCTTTCCTTCAAGGCGTTATAAACCTGCCGGCAGGTGGTGCAGCTGGGTTTTTGGTAGATGGTGATTTTCATGGGGGCCCCGATCTTTTATTGGACGGACACGAAAATGTCCACCTCGGAAGGCTTGGCCGCGTGGTACCACTCGAAATCGGCGGTGTAGGCCCGGCGGTGGGACGCCTTGCCGCTGCTGAAATAATCCCAAATCCCGGCCCAGGCGGTCATGACGGCGCGGGGCATCTGGCCCTTGGCCTTGAAGACCAGGTACTTGGAAGGCAGAATGATTTGGCTGGAAAGGCCCGGGATCGCCTCCAACTCGCTGACTTGGGCCCCGATCAACAGGTCATATTCGCCCAAATAATCGTTCTCGTAGGAGTTATAAACGGCCAGGATGACGTCCGGGTCCATCCGGTGGGTGATCTTGGACTTGATGTTCTCGTCGTAAAAGCGGTTCCAGAGGCCGGGAATCTTGGCGCTCTTCAAATTGATCTCGTTGGCATTGCGGGTCCGGGCCCGGATGCCCAAGACGCGCATTTCTTTTCGCTCGACCAGGCGGGGTTCCAAAAAAGGCCTCCGTGAAAGGATGGGTCCATCTTAAAAAGGGGCCCACGGGAATTGCCAGCTATTTTTAAGGGTTGAAACGGCCGAGGAAGGCCAGCAGGCCCACGGCGGCGGCCGCCGCGAGGCAATAAAGGCCGAACCAGCCCCAACGGCCGCGGGAGAGCCAACCGGAAAGCCAGCGAAGGGCCAATAGGCCCGCCCCAAAGCTCAAGAGAAGGCCGGCGAAGTCGGGGGCCAAATCCGCCCCCCGGAGGCCCGCCGCGCCTTGGGCCTTCAGCAGCCGCAGCAGTTCGCGCAGCAGGACCGCGGGCGTCAAGAGGACCGCCAGGGCAAAACTGAAATCCTCCGCCTTTTGGCGGTTGAGCCCCGACAAGAGCGCCGTGGAAATGGTGGCGCCCGACCGGGAAAAACCCCGGAAGGGAAGGCAAAGGCCCTGCACCAGGCCCACGCGCCAAGCCGCCCGGGCCGTCAGGGGGGCTTGGTTTTTGGCCGAGTCGCGCCGGGCGGCCGAGAGGATCAAGATCCCCGCGGCCAAAAGCGACAGCGCGATCAGGGGGAGGTTGCCGAAAAGGTCCTCCACTTGGACCTTGAATATTTTCTTCAACCCTTCCATCAGGGTGAGGCCCGTCAGGGCGGTGCCCAAGGTCGCCAGGAAGGTGAGGTTGACGAAGGCCAGGGTCTTGCCCCTGGAGTCAAAATAGCGTTCCTTCCAACCGCCCCCAAAATAAACCAAAACCGAGAACATGGTGCCCGTGTGCAGGGCCACCAAAAGCAGGGTCATCCTCGGGTCCGTGGGGTTGAGGCCCATCAGTTTTTCCGCCACCACCACATGGGCGGAACTGGAAATGGGGAGCAGTTCGGCGAATCCCTGGACGAGGGCAAGCAGCGCGATTTGTAAAAAACTCACTTAAAACCTCGGGTTCTAAAGTGGAATCGCCGCCTACCTTATCCCAAAGCGGGCCGCGAAGGCTTAAAAAAGGGGATCGGGGGCCTTTTTCAAGGGGCCGGGCGCCCTTCCCTCCGGGTTGGATTTGGGCTAAACTCGCCGCTGGTGTTTCGCCAAAAAAAGGAAGGAATTTTATGTCCCCGTCCCCCCGTTTATTTTCCATGGCCGAAGCCAAGAAGATCGTCGAGGATCTTTTCGAGCCCAATCCCGCGGTTTACTGGGCCGACTTCCTCTTGAACGCCCTGGTGGGATGGGGCGCCCTGGTGGCGGCGGTGGCCGCCCATTCGGCTTGGGTGGAGGCGGCGGCTTTGTTGGTGGCGGTGCTGGGCCTTTACCGCGCCGTCATCTTCATCCACGAATTGGCCCACTTAAAGAAGGACAGTTTCCCCCTCTTCCGCGTGGTTTGGAACCTGGTTTGCGGTTTTCCCCTGATGGTGCCTTCCTTCACTTACATGGGCGTGCATATCGACCACCACAAGCAGCGGCTCTACGGCACCCAGGAAGACGGCGAGTACCTGCCTTTCGTGATCTTGGGCCGGGGGCGCATCGTCTTGTTCCTGGTCATGATGGCGGCGGCGCCGGCCTTCGTGGCATTCCGGTTCCTGGTCCTGACGCCGCTTTCTTATATCCTGCCGCCCTTGCGCCGCCTGCTTTGGCAAAGGGTCTCGTCCTTGGTCATCGACGAGAGCTACGTGCGGCCCGAGCCCACGGACCGGGACGGCCGCTTTTGGCGCCTGCAGGAATTCATGACCTTCCTTTACGCCTTGGCGGGCGCCCTGCTGTTGGTGAAGGGAATCCTGCCTTGGAAGGCCCTTTTCGTCTGGTACGCGGTGGCGGGCAGCATCCTTTTCGTGAACGGGGTGCGTACCCTGGTGGCCCATTGCTACCGCAATCCCGCGGACCATGTGTTGGAATTTTCCGACCAATTCCTGGATTCGGTGACGGTGCCGGGGGTGGACTATCTCACGCCCTTTTGGGCGCCGGTGGGCCTGCGGTTCCACGCCGTGCATCATTTGTTCCCCGGCATGCCCTACCACAACCTAGCCAAGGCCCACCGGCGCTTCGCCGCCCAACTACCCAAGGACAGCGCCTACCACCTGACCCTGCGCAAGGGGTTGTTCCACGCCTTGGGATGCCTTTGGAAGGAAACGGCCCAGTACCAGCGGGACCAAAAAGGCAAAAAATAAATCGTCGGAACCAGGGATTCCCGCGGCTTCGGCGGTTAAACGGATTTAGGTTTTTTCAGCAGTTCCCGGCAGAGCTTCGCGGGAAAACCCGGCCCCCCGTAGACGTAACCCGTATAGACCTGCACCAGGGCCGCCCCCGCCTCAAACTTTCGCCTCACGTCCGCCGCCGTCAAAATGCCGCCCACGCCGATCATGGGCACCCGTCCCCGGGTGAATCGGGAAAGGTCCGAAAGCACCTGGTCGGCTTTCTCCCTTAAAGGGCCGCCCGAAAGCCCGCCCACCGGGTAGTCCCCCGGCGGCAATCCCGCGCGGGTGATGGTGGTGTTGGAGACGATCAGCCCCGCGCAACCCGCGGACAAGGCGATGTCGGCGGCTTCCCTTAAGGGTTTGCCTTCCAAGTCGGGCGCCAATTTCAACAGCACGGGTTTCCCGCCGGCCTTGCGCACGAAGGCCCGAAGCAGGGATTTTAAGGGCTTGGCTTCCTGCAATTTCCGCAGCCCGGGTGTGTTGGGCGAGCTGACATTGACGGCCAGGTAATCGGCGTAGGGCCTCAAAACTTCCAGCGATTCCAGGTAATCCTCCACGGCCTTTTCCAAGGGCGTGATCTTGCTCTTGCCCAGGTTCAGCCCCACGGGGCTCTGCGGCCAATGGCCCGATTCCTTGAGGGCTTTTAAACGTTTGGCCACGGCTAAGGCGCCCGGATTGGGAAAGCCCATGCGGTTGATGAGGGCCCGTTGGGCCTGAAGGCGGAAGACCCGGGGTTTGGGATTGCCCGGCTGGGCCTGGGAAGTGAAGGTGCCCAGCTCCGCGAAACCAAAGCCGACCTTTTCCCAAGCTGCCGTGAGCGACGCTTTTTTATCCAGCCCCGCGGCCAAACCGATCGGATTGGGGAATTTCAGCCCGAAAACGGTTTTTTCGAGCCGCGGGTCCGACACCCTCAGCCAGGGCGACAAGAGCGGAAGCCAGGGCTCGGAGAGTTTCAGGGCGCCCAAGGCCAGGCCGTGGGCCGTCTCGGGTTCCAGGGAAAAGAGCAGGGGTTTTAAGAGCGGGTACATCGCTTCCTTACACTCGGGGAATTCCCGGCATTATGGCCCAGGCCGGCCTTGGGTTGCGGAAAATTTTGACTAGGTCAAAAGCCCCCGGGCGTTCGCCAGGCCCTGCTGGGTGCCGACCAAAATCAAGGTGTCCCCGGCCTGCAGCACTTCCCGGGGCGGGGGCATGAGGATGCGTTCTTGGCCGCGCATGATGGCGATGACGCCCACGCCGGTGCGGTTGCGCAAATTCAACTCCAGCAAGGTTTTGCCCGCCGCCGCGCTATGGGGGCCCACGGAGACCGGGGTGGGGCTGCCCAGCCCCGGCACGAAGGCGTTCATCTGTTCGTAAAAAGCCTCGCCGCGCTCGCTGGAATGGTGGGTCAGGGCGTCCGTGACCATTTGGGCGCCCGCGTGGACGTGGTCCTGCAGGTTGATGGCGCTTTTCCAAAAGATGAATCCCAGCACGGCCAAGAGGGCCAGCAAGAGGAAGGTGACGGAGCCGAAGGGCAGGAAGGGCTGGGTGAGGGCCAACAAGGGCACGCCCACCGCGAAAACGATGCCCAGCTGCAGCGTGATGGTCAGCAGCTTGCGGGGGGCCAGCCCCAGGTCGACCAGGCCCGCCTCCACCGCCGGGATGGCGGCCTCGGCCAAAAGGCCGCCCAGGTTCTTGGCGCAGCGGAAGATCCCCGCCGAAAAGGGGACGGCCAGCGTGAGCCCGGCCCCGATCAGGACCACCTTGCCCCATGCGGGCGGGATGTGGAGCATGGTTTCCATTTGGGGCAACCAACGCTTCACCGTGGAAGCCGTGGTGATGACGATGATTACCAAGCAAAAAAGATCGAGCAGGAGCAGGCCCACCAGGCGCCAGGCTTTGACGTAGGTGGATTTTTCCTGCTTGTCGGAGCGCAGGGCCTCTAGCCAGGAACCATAGAGGGCGGCGAAGGTTTGCAGCGGCGCCGGCAGGTGGTTGTCCACCCATTGGGAAACCGGGCCGGCGGCGCGGATAAGCCAAGGCGTGGTGAAGGCCGTCACCACCGACACGGCCACGGCCACGTCGTACAAGAAGGGGCTGATGGCGCCGGTGGCGGTGCCCACTTGGGCGATGATGAAGGAGAACTCGCCGATCTGGGCCAGGCTCATGCCCGCTTGGATGGCGGTGCGCACGGGCCGCCCGCTCAGGAAGGCTCCGACGGAAACGCTGAGCATTTGGCCGAAGATGACCAAGAGCGTCAAAAAGACCACGGCGCGCCAATGGGCCAAGAGCGCCGACGGATTCACCAGCATGCCGATGGCCACGAAGAAGATGGCCGCGAACATGTCCCGCAAGGGATGGATGAGCCTTTCCAAGGTCAGGGTGGCGCCGGATTCGGCCACCAGCATGCCGGCCAGGAAGGCGCCCAGGGCCACCGAATAGCCGCCCTTTTCGGCCACCAAGGCCATGACGAAGCAAATCCCCACGGCGGTCACCAGCAAGGTCTCGGGATTGCGCAGCTTCAAGGCCAAGCGGATGAGCCGGGGGATGATGAGGTAGCCCAGCACCAACAGCACGCCGAGGAAGGCCAAGAGGGTCCCGCTGGTGGTGGCCAGGGGGGTCAAGGACAGCTTGGCGCCCCGCGCCATGGGGGTCAGGACGGCCACCAAAAGCACCGCCGCCAGGTCCTGCAGGACCAGCACGCTCACGACCGCCCGGGTCAGCTTCTCGTCGGCCTTTTGGTCCGACAGGGCCTTGGAGGAGATCATGGTGCTGGAAATGGAAAGCATGGCGCCCGCGAAGACGCCCTCCAGGGGCGTCCAGCCCATGAGCAGCGCGGCGCCGTAACCGAGCCAAATCATCACGCCCACTTCCAAGATCAGGGTCAGCCCCGCGGTGGGCAGCACGCGCACCAGCCGCTCAATGCTGAAGGTCAAGCCGATGGAGAACATGACCAGGATGACGCCCAGGCTCGCCAAGGTGCGGACCGTGGCCTCATCGGCGTAAAGGGGCAGGCTGACATGGGGGCCCAGGATCAACCCGGCCAAGAGGTAACCCAGGACCGGCGGCTGGCGCAGGCGCTGGAAAACCAGCGTGGTGACGGCGGCCACGCACAAAACCATGGCCAGGTCCTGTAGGAAATGCGTGGTGTCGGTCAAAGCGGGCCTCGGGATTCAAATCGGGTGATGCCCCTATTTTCCCCGGAAAGGCCCCGAAAGTAACCCAAAAACAAAGGGGACTGGCGGGGCCAAAGACCCCCGAACTTATTTTGCTGTTCCCCTTAAGGAAAGGGGGTCAGGGGCCGGGCGAAAAAATCACCGGATGGGTCAGGGTTTGGAGAGGTGCAGTTTCAGGAAGGTTTGGGTCGCGACCCAAGCCAGCTCCGCGGACTCGGCGTGGTAATTGGGCCGGGCGTCGCAGTTGAAGGCGTGGTCGGCCTTGGAATAAACCGTGCTCACATATTCCTTGCCGGCGTCGCGCATGGCTTTTTCCACGCGGGCCACCACCTCGGGGGTGAGGTGCTTGTCTTGTCCGCCCCAATGGAAAAGCACGGGGCCGCGCTGGTCCTTGGCCCGGGGCAAACTGGCGGGGGCGATGTTGCCGCCGTAATAGCTGACCGCCGCCGAAAGCGGCAGGGCCGAGTTGGCCACGAAAGCGATGCGGCCCCCCAGGCAAAAGCCCACGGCGGCCACCTTGTCCACCCCCTGGCTTTGAAGCCAGTCAAAGCCGGCCTTGGCGTCCGCCACGAAGCCTTCTTCGGTCAGGGCTTGGTAATGGGGCGCGGCGGCGGCCCAATCGGCGTAATCGCCCTCCCAGCCCGCGGGGGCGCTGCGGTGGAAGATCTCCGGGCAGAGGGCCAGGAAGCCATGCTCGGCGAAACGGTCGGTGACCGAGCGCATATGGGGATTCACGCCAAAAACCTCGGGAAAGACCAAAAGCCCGAAGCGGGGCGAGAGTTCGGCGTTGCGGGACACATAGGCGCGCATGGCGCCGCCATCGGCGGGCTTGAGCTCAAGGCTTTGGGTTTTCAAGGGCAAGGTGGCCTCCGGAATTTAGGTGGGTTCAGCATAACTGGGGATTGGACGAAGGAAAAGCTTCCGTCAGGCCGGGTCGGGGAGCCCCGGGACCGTGACAAATTAGGGCCGACAAGCGGGAAAATTGAACCTATAATGGCCTTGTTCCTCATCCCGCAATCGGAAGGCCTTCCATGGACGCCTTGAAGCGCTGGTGGAACGGCTTGACCGCGGGGGAAATGGAAGAACGCCCGCTTTTGCAACCGGGCCGCGTCCGGCTCTTTTACTGGCTTTTGGTCCTGGACCTGGCTCTGAGCGTTTTTTTCGGGTTGCGGGAACTGCGTTCCGGCGCCGGCGGGGGCCTCAACCCCCTTTTCAACGGCCTAGGCATGGTGGTCTTTTGGTTCCTGCTCCGGCGCTTCCCCGGGTTTTACCCCGGCTTGATCCGCCTCTTTCTTTTTTTCACCCTCGCCGCCATCGCCGCCATGCCGGGTGTCTGGTCCGACGGCTACTTGGCCCCCAGCTTGCTCTTCATGACCGTCCTTTGCTTCTTCGGGTTGGTTTTGGACGGACCCCGGATGAGCCTGGTGCTTTTGGGGTTCGAGGCGGCGCTCTTCTTTACTTATGTGGCGCTTGTGCCTCCCGCGGACCTGAGGGCCGAGATCGCCCGGTCCAACCTGCTGTTGGGGGGACTGGCTTTTTTCGCCATTGGTTGGGCGGCCTGGCGCCAGTTTCGGGGTTTGACCCACGACCTCATGAAACATTCGTCGGTCCTTTACCGGCTCCATGAGAATTGCGACCACCTGCTCAAGTCGGTGTTCGAGGTTTTGGAAACCCAAGTGGAGGAACTGAAGGTAATCCTGGAATGGGGGGCGTCCCGTTCCCAGGCGGGCCGGCAGGCGGACTCCATCCTCAAAACCTTGAAGGACCTCAAACAGACCTCGCTGCCCACCTTCGAGGAAAATTCCTTGCCCGACGGTTACGCCTTGATGACCCAGGCCCGCCTGGCCCTCTTGCGCGCCTTCACGGACCTTTGGCTGGGGTTCCATGGAATCGTAATCCTCCGAAACCTTTGGTTTTACCGCCTGCACCAGGAAACGGCGTCCATCTTGGTCTTAACCCTGCTGTTGGGTTTTCGGTGGATCATCCACCGCGAAAAAACCTGGGCCAACTGGATGGCATGGTCTTTTTTGGGCGCGCTCATGCTGGGAATGGTGCCGCCCCTGCTTTTTTGGGACAAGGGTTCCCTGCCGCCGGGTTTGGTGGGCCTGCCCGCCATCATTTTGGCCACCACCCTGGTGGTCCTGGACTGGCGCGGTCCGGCTTTGGCCGGGATGGCGGGTTACCTGGGGCTTCTGGAATTTTTGTACTTTTTCCGGGGTCCGGTTCCGGACTCCCAGGTGACTTTTTTCCTGGGGTTGGCGGCCTTGGCCCCGGTGGTCCTGATGGCGGGTTGGTTCTTTTGGCAGTTGCGCGAGGGGCTTTTGACGCGCCTGCGGGAGCAGGACGAGAAGTTCCGCCGGTCCCTGCGGGTGCGCCAAAGGCTCTTGGGCGCCATGTTGCATGACCTGAACAACCCCCTTTTCGCCCTGCGCTACCTGATTGAGGATGCGCAGGAGCCGGGTTCGCTGGAACTGCGGCAGATGACCGCCCGCATGGACCAGATTCTGCGCAACAGCCGGGAGTTCCTGGCCGCGGGGGTCGCGGCGCCGCCCGAACGCCTCCGGCCCATCAGTTGGGAAAAGCTGGCCCGCAACCTTTTGGATCTTTTCCGGGAAAGGTTGAAGCTCAAGTCCCTGGAACTTCGGGTGGAAGGGGGGAAGTCCCTCGCCATCCTGGGACTGCCCGAGTTGCTTTGCGATTCGGTGTTGGCCAACCTGCTTTCCAACGCCCTCAAGTTCTCGCCCCGGGGGTCGGCCATCGAGCTTTCTTGCGAGGCGCAGGGGGAGGGGCTTTTGGTGCGAGTGGCCGACCGGGGGCCGGGCCTGCCGCCGGGGATTTTGGAAGCCTTCCAACGGGGCGAAAGGCTGACGTCCGGCGTGGGGAGCGAGGGGGAGACCGGGACGGGGTTGGGACTGCTTTTGGCCCGGGATTACGCCCGCTTCATGGGTGGGGACCTTCGCTTGCGGCCCCGCGAGGGGGGCGGAACCGAAGCCCTTTTGACTTTGATGCGCCAAGCTTGAAGCCGATGTGGCGCGAAGCGGTGGGGTTGAGCGCATAGGGGGTTTACGCCGAAAACCTCGGGGAAGACCAAAAGCCCGAAGCGGGGCGAAAGTTCGGTGTTGCGGGACACATCGGCGCGCATGGCGCTGGCGGGCTTTAGCTCAAGACCTTGAGTCTTCAAGGGACTAGTTTCTTACGGTTTAAGCGGGCTTAGCATAACCGGGGGATTGGACGAAAAGGAAAGCTTGGAGGAGCGGGAAAGGGCTAGCAGTTTGAATTCCGGTTTTTAGGCCGGCTTTTCAGGATCAGGGGCATGTTTTTTACGGAATGAATAACGAAAGAGGGCTATATAGGCCGGAACTAAAGCCAACAGTCCCGCTAAACCAGAGATAATGTCTCCTGTGCCTTGCGTGTGCAAGTAAAAGTAAACAATGAGCGATTCGAAAAGATAGAAAACGGCGAAAATTTTCCAAAAGGCCAAAGGCAACCATCGCTTGTTATATGCGTAAAGGTATAAACCCATACTGACGATGATCGCCATCGTAGTGCTGAAGAGAAATTCAGCCACCATTAGCGGATTCGAGAAGAGAACGGCTCGGGAATCCGCGTTCAAAAAATTCTGAAGACCGTAAATCACTGCAGAGAGTACAAAAACCCAAACGTAGAATTTATAAAACCACATAGAGATCTCCTGTTTTTAACTTCTAAAGAACAAGATGCCTGGTCCTGCCGGATGAATTCCACCGCCACTAAAAGTCATTCTAGATTGATTTTCATCCAAGGGCCCAGCAAATAATTTTGTCTAAAAATGTGCAAATTTCCTCCATCAATTTGCTGAAGCATTAAACAGGCCACTCAAAAGGCTTGATAATGCCCGTTGTCGAGCCTTTTAATAAGGCATTCCGGTAAGAAGGGTTGGAAATGGTATTTGTCCGGTTCCAAGTCAAATGGGGGGCGATCCGCGAAGGCTGTTCGCTTGGGGGTTACCTTCTGATCCGTCGATTCGGGAATAAGGGGAATTCGGGGGGCCGGGTTGGACGGTCTTTAAGGCGGGGCGTCAAGCGGGGGCAGGGGTGTTGGCGCGCGCCTACCGCCGGCGGGCTTCAGCTCAAGACCTTGAGTCTTCAAGGGACCGGCTTCTTCCGGGTTAAGCCGGCTTAGCATAACCGGGGGATTGGACGAAAAAGAAAGCTTG
>DATKNU010000192.1:0-2065 GCA_035541195.1 bacterium | reverse complement strand
GTCATAGGCGGGGCCCGCCACCAGGGGATCATAGGGTTTTAAGACGAGCGAGAGCTTCAAGATTTTCCCGTCCCGCAGTACTTCCACCGGAACCTTGTCGCCATTGGCGTATTGGCTGGTCAGGTAGGAGAAAGCCACCCGGTCCCCGCCCTGGAAGGGAACGGTACCGTTGTTGGCGATGGGCACGCCGGCCTCGGAAAGCAGCACGTCCTTGGGACGCAAAACGCCGTCCGCCGGGGATCCATAGACCACTTGGGTGATGAGGATGCCCGACTGGTTGGGGCCCATCTTATAGAAACTGCGCAACGAGTCGCTTTCCATCTTCTGCCAGAGGATTCCCAGGCTGGGCGCTCCGGTCAAATTACCCGCGGCCCGGTCCTTGAGCGACCGTTGGATGATGGAAACGGGCACAATATAGCCGATGCTTTGGGCGTCGCCCGCGCCGTAGGATTGAAAGGCGATCCCGATGAGTTTCCCGCCCGCGAAAGCCGGGCCGCCCGAATTGCCCGGGTTGATGGCCGCGTCGGTCTGGATGGTCAGGAAATCCCTTTGGGAGTGGACGTATCGCTGGACTTCGATGCGCGACACCACGCCCTCGGTGATGGAAAGCTCGTCGCCCCCGATGGGGAAACCGTAAACCGCCACTTTCTGGCGCTGGCTGGGCAAGGCGCCGAAATCCACGGGCAGGGTGTCCTTGAAAAAGTCCTCGTTCTTGACCTTGAGGATGGCCACTTCCCGGTCATGGTCCACATATTCCACTTCGGCGGTGTATTTCTTGGTGTCGCCCGCCTTCATGACTTGGATGAAGACCTCGTCCGAAATCACGTGGGCGTTGGTCAGGATGCGGTGCCCCGCCAAGACGCAACCCGAACCGCTGGCCTCATATTGGTAGCCAATGACCCAGGGCTGGTAATAGTTGGGCTTGTTGGTGACCGTGAAGATCTTCACCACGGACTTGCGCAAACCCTCGTCGCCCGCCCAAAGGGGGGCGGCCGCCAGGCACAATAAAAACCCCCACAAAAAACGCTTTTTCATGAAAACCCTTTCAAATTGAATGGAACTACTGCCTGCCTTGGACCAACTGGTCCACCACCGAGGGGTCGGCCAAAGTGGAAACATCGCCCAAGTTGCCCGTCTCGTTTTCGGCGATCTTCCGCAGGATCCGGCGCATGATTTTGCCGCTGCGGGTCTTGGGAAGCCCGTCGGCGAATTGGATCTTGTCGGGTTGGGCCAGGGGGCCGATTTGCTTGCGCACATGGGCCACCAGTTCCTTGCGCAGTTCCTCGGAGGGACCCACGCCTTCCTTGAGGGTCACGAAGGCATAGAGGGCCTGGCCCTTGATGTCATGGGAATAACCCACCACGGCGGCTTCGGACACTTGGAGGTTCGACACCAAGGCGCTCTCGACTTCCGCCGTGCCCAAGCGGTGGCCCGAGATGTTCACCACATCGTCCACCCGGCCCAGGAGCCAATAATCGCCGTCGGCGTCCACCCGGCAGCCGTCGCCGGTGAAATAAAGGTTGGGAAAGGTTGAAAAATAAACGTCCATAAAGCGTTCATGATCGCCCCAAGTGGTGCGCATCATGCCCGGCCAGGGCTTTTTGACGCAGAGTTTTCCGCCCTCATTGGGGCCGCAGGGACTTCCGTCGTCGCGCAAGACCACCGGCTCCACGCCAAAAAAAGGCCGGGAAGCGCTCCCCGGCTTGAGCGCCAGGGCGCCGGGGAAGGGCGCGATCAAAATGCCTCCGGTTTCGGTCTGCCACCAAGTGTCCACCACGGGGCATTTTCCCCGGCCCACATTCCGGTGGTACCAAAGCCAGGCTTCGGGGTTGATGGGCTCGCCCACCGACCCCAGTAAGCGCAAGGAGTCCAAAGGATACTTGGCCGGCCAAGACTCGCCCTCGCGCATCAAGGCCCGGATGGCCGTGGGCGCGGTGTAGAAAATATTGACCTTGTGTTTTTCCGCCACCTGCCAGAAACGCCCCGGATCCGGGTAAGTGGGCACGCCCTCGAACATCAGCGTCGTGGCGCCGTTGGCCAGGGGCCCGTAAACAATATAGCTGTG
>DATKNU010000191.1:0-15876 GCA_035541195.1 bacterium | reverse complement strand
GGCGGCGCTTTTGTTTCCATCGCGGACACCGGGGACGCCATTTTTTACAATCCCGCGGGTTTGGTCCAGGTGCTCCGGCCCGAGATTTCGGGCATGGGCGCCGTCCTTTTGAACGGCAAGGAAGACCTTTTTGACATCGCCTATGTACAGCCCTTCAGCGACCAATTGGCCTGGGCCCTGGCGGTTCAATCCTTGAACGACAACGGCGGCCCCTCGGAAGGCGCCGAGCGCATTTATTACGCCACTTTCGCCGCCCCCCTGGCGGTGGACAAGTCCATCTCCTTCGGCCTGAACGTAAAGCTTTTCACCGTGGATTCGCCGGTCCTTCCGACCTACTCGGCCCGGGGCATTGGCCTCGACATGGGCTTTCTCTACCACCTGCCGATCCTGGATCCCCGCTACGGCAAGCGCATCAACATCGGCCTTTCGGCCGAAGACCTGGACACGGGCATCCAATGGCAAAATGGGGTGCAGGATAAGGTCCCCTTGCGGGTGCGGGGGGGCGTCAGCTACCAGTTCAACGACGACTTGACCGCGGCCTTTGAGTTCTCCGATTTCGACGATCCCAACCTTTCCACCCACAACACCCTGCTTTTGGCGGGCATCGAAAGCTGGTTCTTCGAGGACCAATTGGGCATCCGCACGGGCTACACGGGTTTCCAAACCCTGGACGGCCAATTCACGGCCGGCATCAGCTACCGGTCCCGGACCTGGGGCATTGATTACGCCTTCATCGGCCATTCCCAGTTCCTGGGCGCGTCCCACCGCATCTCGGCCAACTGGCGTTTCGGCGACACCTTCTTCTCCAAGGCCCAGAGCTTCATTCCCGAGGGCGTGGTGTCTTATGTGCAGGGCGACATCATCACCTTGAAGTGGCTGGGTTCCCAGAGCATCTCGGTGGACGGTTACAACGTTTATTTCAGCAAGACCTCCGGCGGGGGTTATGTGAAGATCAACAAGGACCCCATCAAGACCAATTACTACGCCTTGCGGGGCCTTGAGAAGAACACCCAGTATTACTTCGTGGTGACTTCGGTGACGGCTACCGTTCCCCCGGTGGAAAGCCAATATTCCCGCCAGGTGGTGGCCATCACCACCGCGGCCCCGGGCGCCCCCGTGGTCGTTCAAAGCCAAGTGGAGAATGAGGGCGTGATCGACATCGCCCGCCAGGCCCAGATGGCCAGCTTCCCCGACCCCTCCAAGAGCAACTTGAAGGGTTACAACATCTACTTCTCGGAAGTCTCCGGGGGCCGGTTTGACCGGGTGAACAACGAGCCCATCGCCAATGTGCCCACCTACCTGGTGCGCAAGTTGAAGGTGGGGCAGCGCTACTTCTTCAAGTTCACCTCGGTGGGCGCCGACGGCAGCGAGAGCGTGCCCACCCAAGAGTTGAGCTTCATCGCCTTGCCCTATAGCACCGTGACCCAACAAAACAGCGCCAGCGTTCCGGCTTCCCAGCCGGCCGCCGGCAAGCCCTAAAGGAGGATCCATGCCGAGCGGACTTTATATCGCGGCGTCGGGGATGAACGCCACCATGACCCAGCAGGACGTCATCTCCAACAACCTGGCCAACGTGGACACGGTGGGGTTCAAGGGCAACCGGGCCGTGGACGCCGCTTTCCCGACCTACCTGATCGCGCGGGTGGAAGACCAGCAGATCAAAACCCCCGAAGGCAACATGGACACCCGGCCGGCCATCGGGCTCATGGGCGGCGGCGTGATCCCCATGGCGACCCCCATTGATTACAGCCAAGGCTCGCGGCTCCAAACCCAGAATCCCCTGGACATGGCCTTGACGGGTCCGGGCTTCTTTACGGTGATGAACCCGGACGGCCAGTTGCTTTACACCCGGGATGGAAGCTTCAACCTGGACGCGGACGGCCGCTTGGTGACCAAGGACGGCCTGCCGGTGATGGGCCATAACGGCCAGATCTTCATCGACGGCAAGACCATGACGGTGGACCAGCAGGGCAACATCACGGTGGACGGCAAGGCGGTGGATCAGCTGGCCGTGGTCCAAGTCAAGAACCAGACCCAGCTCGAGAAGGTGGGCCACTCGCTGTTCAAGGGACAGACCCCCCTGGCGTTGGACAAATGGCCCGATAATATCCTTGTCCAGCAAGGCTTTTTGGAACAATCCAACGTCAATTCGGTCGAGGCCATGGTGCAGATGATCAACGTGACCCGCTCTTATGAAATGAATTCTCGGGTGGTTTCCACTTATGATAACATCATGGGCCAGGCGGCTTCCGAGATTGGGACTTTGAGGGTTTAAGCTTTTTTAGTTTTTGTCGATGACGGCCGGACTGCGAATGCGGAGGCCGTTCTTACCGCCGAACGATTGAGGCGGTAAAAACATTCGGGGGTCGGGCTATGCCCGGACCGCGAAAATTCGGGAGGCATTTATGCAGTCACTGTACACGGCGGCCACGGGTATGGAAGCCCAACAGATGAACATCGACACGATCGCCAACAACCTGGCGAACGTGAGTACCACGGGCTTCAAGAAACAGCGGGTGGATTTCCAGGACCTGCTTTACCTCAACCTCAAGCCCGCGGGGACGCCCACTTCCCCCGAGACCAAGACCCCGGCCCCCATTGAGATCGGCGAAGGCGTGAAGCCGGTGGCCACCGACCGCATCTTCACCCAAGGGTCGATCCAGAACACCAACAACCCGCTGGACCTGATGATCTCGGGCAACAACGGCTTCTTCAAGGTCACCCTGCCCAACGGGGACACGGCCTATACCCGCGATGGGACCTTCCACCAGGACAGCGACGGCAATATCGTCACCAGCAACGGGTACTACCTGGATCCGCAGGTCCAGATCCCCCAAGACACCAGCACGATCACCATCAACTCGGTGGGGCAGATTTTGGTGTCCGAGGCGGGCTCGACCACCCAGACCACCATCGGCCAATTGGAAATCAGCAATTTCGTCAATCCGGGCGGCTTGCAGTCGCTGGGCAACAACCTCTACCAGGCCACGCCGGCCTCGGGGGAAGCCATTGACGGCACGCCGGGCAGCCAGGGATTCGGGTCCATCACCCAGGGCTCGCTCGAGATTTCCAACGTGGACGTGGTTTCCGAAATGGTGAACTTGATCACGGCCCAGCGGGCCTATGAGATGAACGCGAAGGCCGTTTCAACCTCGGACGATATGTTGGCGACCGTCGCCCAGTTGAAGCAGCTGCCCTAAGCTGATTTCGTGATCCGGGCGCTCTTTCTTTTTTTATGGGGGTGGGGGTGGGTCTTGGGCGCCGGAGCCCAGGAAACCCCGGTGGCCTCGCCGGCGCCGCAGGTCCTGATCCGGTTGCCCGAGAAGGCCTCGGTGATCGGGCCGGAGATAAGGCTGGGGGAGATCGCGGAAGTGATCACCCCGGACAAAGGCCTTTCGGAGCGGCTCTTGCGTTTGGTGGTGGCCAAGGCCGCCCCGGCGGGAAAACCCCTCGCCTTGGCCCAGGCGGCCCTCAAGATCGCCCTTTACCGGGAAGGCTACGACCTGAAGACCTTCCAGTTTTCGGGCGCCTTGACCACCCAAGTGGTGACCGCCAGCCAAGCCGTGAAGGAGTCCGCCTTGCTGGCGGACGCCAAGGCCTTCGTGGCGGGTCAGTTGAAGGAGGATCCGGCCAACGTGGACGTGCAGTTGTCCTCGGCGGATAAAAGCCTTTTGTTGCCCGCGGGGGACCTGACCACGCGCTTCCTGCCTTCCTTTTCGGGGGGCTACCAGGGTTTGACGCTTTTGACGGTGGAGCTGGCGATCGACGGGCGGGAAGTGCGGGACCTGCCGCTGAGGCTCTTGATCAACGTGATGCGCCCGGCGGTGGTCACCCAAGCCGCCGTCCAGGCCGGGGACAAGTTTTCCGGGGACAACGTGGCCCTGGTCCGTTGGCCGGAAAGCAAGACGCCCCCCAACGCCCTGCGGGACTTGTCGGGGGTTTTGGGCCGGACCGCGAACGGGTTTTTGCCGCCCAAGACGGTGGTGGCCCTGCGGGATCTTTATGACCCGCCGGTCATCCATCACGGCGCGGAAGTGAGCGGGGTGGTGCGGCAGGGCAACGTGGAACTGCAGGTGTCGGTGCGCGCCATCGACGACGGGAAGATGAACGACGTGATCCGGGTGGAAAACACGGATTCGCACAAGCTTTTGAAGGCGAAGGTTCTGGACGAAAAGACCGTCTTGATCCAGACGGACATGCCCTAGGGGCGGGAGGAGCCGCAAGTGAAGATGAAAACCGCGTTATTCTTGGGGGCCGCCCTGGCCTGCGCCTCGGCGGCGCTGGCCGATTCCCTTTATCCCATCGAGGGCAGCAGCAACTCCATTTACACCGAGAAAAGGGCCCGCCGGGTCGGCGACGTCGTGACCGTCATCATCCAAGAGCAGGACAGCGCCTCCCAAGGCGTGACCAGCAACAACCAAAAGAACGCCAACGTGGGTTTCGGGGCCGGGGTTGGTTTTTTCAGCGGCTATAACAGCATCCCCACCCAGAACCAGGTGGGCGTGGGGGCCCAAAGCTACAACCAGGGCCAGGGTTCCTCGAGCCGGGCTTCGGTGGTCACGGGGCAGATCACCGCCAAGATCCTGTCGGTCATGCCCAACGGCAATTACCAAATCAGCGGCGAAAGCTACGTGGAAGTCAACGACGACAAGCAGACGATCGAGTTGACCGGGGAAATCCGGCCCGACGACATCAGCAGCTCGAACACCATCCCTTCCTCGCGCATCGCCAACGCGCGGGTGAAATTTATCGGGTCGGGCCCGGCCTCCGAGTCGGCCCACCCGGGCATCTTGACGCGCATCCTGTCGTGGCTGGGGCTTTTCTAATTCCTAGGTTTGAGGGGCGGTTGTGATGAAAAAAATCGGGCTTTTGTTCACCCTCGTTTTATTCCTGGCGGCGCCGGCGGCCCAATCCGCCCAAGTGCGCATCAAGTCCATCGCCAACGTGAAGGGCGTGCGGGAAAACCAATTGATCGGCTACGGCCTGGTGGTGGGCCTGCAGCAAACCGGCGACACCCAAAGGGTGACGGCCACCCTACAGAGCGTGACCAACATGCTCGCCCAGTTCGGCATCGTGGTCAGCCCCGCCCAAATCCGCACCAAGAACGTGGCCGCCGTCATGGTGACGGCCCAATTGCCGGCCTTGGTCAAGTCGGGCGATAAGATCGACGTCACGGTTTCCTCCATCGGCGACGCCCAAAGCCTCCAGGGCGGCAACCTGCTTTTAACCCCCCTGCAGGGCCCCGACGGCCAAGTCTACGCCGCCGCCCAAGGGCCTTTGGCGGTGGGCGGTTACAGCGACAACACCGACGAGTTTCCCCTGGTCCAGACCAGCCAGACCAACGTGGGCCGGGTGCCCAGCGGCGCCTTGGTGGAAAGGGAAGTGCCCTCCTCTTACGTGGATGACAACAGCATCGCCATCCTCTTGACCAAGCCCGATTTCGGACAGGCTTCCATGATGGTGCAGGCCTTGAACCAGCAGTTCGGGGAAGCGGTGGCCAAGGCCGCCGACGCGGGGGAAGTGGACGTCAAGATCCCCTTCAACTACCAGGACAACGTGGTGGATTTCGTGGCCGCGGTGGAAAACACCCAGGTCTTCGCCGACGCCCCCACGGATAAAGTGGTCATCAACGAGCGCACGGGAACCGTGGTGCTGGGCCAGGATGTGCGGATCGACGCGGTGGCCATCGCCCATGGGAACCTCCGATTGGTGGTGCGCAGCACCACCCAGATCACGCGGGACGCGGCCTTCGGCAAGGATGAAATGACCCACACCACGACCATCACCACCGACAACGCGGATAAGAAGGGCAACCTGGTGGTCTTGCCCGACGGCGCCACCCTCATGGACGTGGTGACGGCCATCAACGCGGTGGGCGCCACGCCCCGGGACCTGATTTCCATCCTGCAGGCCGTGAAGGCGGCCGGGGCCCTGCACGCGGACCTTGAGATCATTTGATCCGGATTTTTAGGGAGACGGGATTAAGATGAACTACTCCATAGAACCCCTTGGCATGATGTCCCCGGCCCTCCAGGCCGCGGATCCGGGCTTTAGCCTGGCCGCCATGGGCAAGGCCTTCCCGGCCCATCCCACGGCCAGCCTGGCCAACCTGGGTGACTTTCTTTCCACGCCCTCCCTCAACCATCCGGGCTTTTCCCTGCAGGCGGCCCACCACCTGAATCCCCTGGTGGGGACCCCGACCTATTCCTCCGCCGAGCTGAAAAAGGTTTCCCAGAATTTTGAGAGCATTTTCATGCGGATGATGTTCAAGGAGATGCGGGACTCGGTGCAGAAATCGGACCTCTTCGGCGACTCCCACGCCATGGACCTTTTCCAATCCATGTCGGATGACCGGCTTTCGGACACCCTGTCCGCGGCGGGCGGCATTGGCCTTGGCAACATGATCTATCAACAGCTGGAAAAAGCCACCGCCCCCCACCAGACTTCGATTGAATGAACCTGGCCAATTGCTCCAAGTGCGGGAAGGTTTATTCGCCCGTCTCCTCCAGCCGGGGGCTTTGCCCGGCCTGCGTGAAGGAAGACCAAGACAATTACTTGAAAGTCTTCCACTATATGGGCTCCCAACCCAGCGCCACCGCCCAGGAAATTTCCCAGGCCACCGGGGTGGAGCTCACTGAGATTTACCGCTACGTGAGGGAAAACCGCTTGCGGCTGGTGAAGGCGGATTCGGGCCTGAACTGCGAGGGATGCGGCATTCCCATCAGCCAGGGCAAATTGTGCGAGAATTGCCAAAAGAAGCTGTCGGCCGACATTAAAAGTGACATTGACAAATTTAAGCGCAACCATCCCCCCCAGGGCGCGCCCAAACCCCCTGAAAAAAGGGACCCCAAATACCTTCGAAATTACAGGGATAAGGGTTAAAACCCTTATTTTAAGGCCTTTTTAGACAGTTTTCCCCTTTTGGCCTTCCCGTCCTACCAGAACCCCCTCAAGTTTTACCCCATGAGGCCGTTAGGAACATTGGAAAACCCAGCGGCGGCTTCAAGCTTGGGGGCCCCGCCAATTTTTTTATGAGGAGCTGTTCATGCGTATCGATGGATTTCAAAACATCCCGGCGATTCTCCAATCCACGAAGACGGAAAAATCCCAAAACCCGGTTTCGGGCAACGAGACCAAGCCCGGCGCCTCGGTCTCGCTGAGTTCATTCGGGGAAGTGCTGCAGTCGCTGCAGCGCCAAACGGTCCAGACCACCCAAAGCCGCGAAGCCAAAGTGGACGAGCTTCAAAAACAGGTGAAGTCGCCTGATTTCAAGATCGACCACTCGGCTTTGGCGAAGCAGTTGTTGGATTCCAACATCATCAACCCGGGGTTGTAATGAGCCTTCCGCTTTTTCAGGAACTGATGAAGGTCTTGTCCGAGGAGGCCGGGTGCTACCGGCAGCTTTCGGATTTGGCGCGCCGCCAGAAGGAAATCCTGGTGGCGGCCCAAATGGAGGACTTGCCGGTGAACCTTCGCCATGAGGAAAAACAAGTGTTCCTCCTGGGGCCCTTGGTGGCGAAGCGCAACGAGCTTTTGGGCAAAATCGCCCAGGCGGCCGGCGCGAAAAAAATGGATTTGAGCCAGGCCATCCTGGCCGCCCCGGGGGAAGTGGCTGAGGCTTTCCAGGAAACGGCTTTGGGGCTCGCCCAGGCGGCCCGGGAATTGGAAGCCTTGAACCAGGGCAATGAGAAGCTTTTGAAGAACGCGCTTTCCTACGTGAATTTCACCCTCAAGGCGATCGCCTCCGGCGGCCGTCCTTCGGCGGCGCAGATGAAGGCGGGTTACGAGAAGCCGGCGGCTTCCTTCGTGAACCGAACGGTTTAAGGGGACTTATGATCAACAGCTTCTTCGGGATCAACACGACGCTCAACGGGCTGCTGCTCCAGCAGATGGAGCAGAACGTGCTGGCGGACAACGTCTCCAAGGCGGGGAGCTATGTGGACGCCAACGGCTACGTGATGACCACCGAGCAACAGCTCAACGTGACCCAGGGGTCGCCCTACCTTTTCAACGGCCTGAACGGCGCCGCGGCCTTGGGCACGGGCCCGATCCTGCAGTCCATCACCCGCATGCGCAGCAGTTTCCTGGACCGCCAGATCCAACAGCAAAGCCAGATCGTGGGCAAGGAACAGGTCTTGGCCGACACCCTGGCCCAAGTGCAATCCATCCTGAACGGCAGCGCCACGACGACCTTGGGTTACGCCATCAACCAATTGGGAAGCGCCTTCCAAGGGCTGGCCTCCGCCACCGCGGCGGTGTCCGCCGCCGGAACCCAATTGAACGCCGATATCGCCGCCGGGGCCCCCGCGGCCACCATCACCGCCGACCAGGCCGCCCTGGCGGCCGCCGAAGCCAACCCGGCCATCGCCGCGGCCCAACAGGCCGCCGTCAACGCCGGCGTGAATTTCGCCACCCTGGCCAACAGCCAATATAAGCAACTTCAAAGCCTTCAGAAAGACATGGACAGCCAGCTCCAACAGGACGTCGACAGTGTGAACAACCTGCTCCAGCAGCTCCACCAGGTGAACCAGGCGATCCTCAATTCGTCGGGGGCCAACGTGAACGACCTTCTGGACGCCCGGGACTATGAAATCACCCTTTTGTCCCGCTTGGCCAACGTGCAGGCCACTTATTCCTCCAACGGCACCGCCACGGTGACGCTGGGGGGGCTGGCCTTGGTGAACTCCGCCGGCGCCGCCATCCTCTCGACCAACGTGGAAAACGGCCACAACCCCAGCCTGGCGGACATTACGGTCCAATCCCCCCAGGGGACTTACACCTTTTCGGACGCTTCGGGCGTCATTACCGGCGGCAAGTTGGCCGGCGACCTCCAGGCCCGGGACAGCGTGATCCAGGGCTACTTGGAGCAGGTGGACCAAATTTCCTTCTCGGTGAGCCAATTGGCCAACCTTATTTACAGCTCGGGTTATGTGCCGGGCAGCACCACCCCGGGGGCCACCACGGGCGTCAATTTCTTCGTGGGAGGGGCGATCCAGACTCCCGCTACGACCAATATCGCCCAAACTCCGAACCCGGTTGACACGCCGGTGGTTAACAGCAGCTTGCAGCTGGGAGCCTCGGCGGCCGACATCGGCGTCAACGCCGCTCTGGTTTCCGATCCGGGGAATGTGGCTTATTCCAGCGCCTATGGTAATTTTGTGAACAATGAGGTCGCGCAGGGCATGGCGCAGTTGCCCAATTTGCTCACCAATAATTTCGTGGCTAGCAACGGGCTGGTGGGTATTGGAGTGGACCCGGCGGGGACCTTAAATACGGACGGTTCCTTCAACAGCATGCTGGGGACTGGGTCGTTGTCCATCGATTCCCAAACCCCGGTTAACTACGACACTAATGTGGACAGCATTTACAGCGTGTTGGCGGCCATCAACGCCAATAACCCCAATGTGACGGCGCTCTTCAACTACAACGCCCAACAAGTGTTGATTTTTTCCAATGCGCCCATCAATGTGACTGATTCCAATGGCGGAAACGGATTCCTGAACGGGGTGAACCTGAACGAAATTTTGACCAGTTCGATCCGGATGAACAACGGTTTCGCGCCCACGGATCCTCAGATTGACCCCAATACCCCCATGAATACGACGCCGGCTAATTTGGGGATTACACCCCCGGTCTTGTCTTATTATACGGCCGGCAACCAGACGGCTTTCCGGGTGACCCCCTCCCAAACCGGGACTTTTACCGTCAATGGGATACAAATTAGTTTTTCCAACCAAATTGCGGCTTTGGCTCCGAAGTCGCCGACCGTCATCCCGAATTCCCTTGGGACTTACACGGTTATCGTGGGAGGAGTTCCGGTCCCGGCGCCTGGAATCGTGGATGTGATCAACACCTTGGCGGGGCCTTCGGGTATCGGCGCTAGCTTCATTAAGCAGAGCCAGCAGATGATTCTTACGGCGTCTAAAAACGCGTCCGTCCCGCCTAACGCGACTTTGTCACCCATTCAAGTGACCGATTTGACCGGGAATTTCTCGGTCTTTACCGGTCTCAACGCCAGCGTTTCGGCTTCCAACTTGGCCTCCAATTTGACTTCCGAAGTGGACGCGGGCGCCCAAAACGCCCAGACGCTCTTCACCCAGGCCAATGACGCCCTGACCCAATTGAACAACCAGCAGGCCCAAATCGGGACCTTGTCCACGGGAACGGGGACGGGCCCGGCCAACGCCGGCACCCCGATCGCCACGGTGGAGGAGCAGGCCATGCGGGCCCTGGTGGCTTACAACGCCTCGCTGGAAATGCTTCAGATTCAAAACCAGATGTTCGCCGATCTGTTGAGCATCGTGGCGCCGCCGCCCCCCTCGGGCTCGTCGCCCTTTGTTTTATAAGGGAAGGGTCAAAGGAAAAACGTGAGCCGCATTACCGATCTTCTCAATTCACTGAACCAACCCACCCAGGCCTTGGGCGCCGCCCAAGGAACTCGCCCGGTTTCGTCCTCGCCGGACTCCTCCAACGGCCAAAGCTTCGGTGAGGTGGTCAACAAGTTGAATTCCCAGGCGGGGAACAACGACGCCCAAGCGCCTTCCAACAACCCCGGGACGGGCTTCAACAACCAACCGGCGGCTTCGGATTCAACGGCCCCTTCCGCGCCTTCCAACCCGGCGCCGGCGGCGGGAACCGCCCAGACGACTCTCTTGAGCGAGATCGACATCCGTTTCACCGAGACCATCAAGGGGGCGGACAGCAAGGCGCAAGTGGAGCAATCCATGACGGCCTTGGCTGGGGCCTTCCAGCAAATGGCGGCTTTCCTTTTGGGGAACCCCGGGGTTTCGGCCGACCAAGTGCAAAACCAAATCGTCAGCGCCACCCAGGGAGCCGTCAGCCCCGACGCCGCCAAGGCCTTGGTGGCCGCGGTCCAGGGTTTCCTGCAATCGCTGCCTCCCAGCCAAAAGAGCCTCTTGGCCGACGAGAACGCGGGACAAAAGCTTTTCAACCAGTTGTTCCAGGGCTTCGCCCAGGCGGCCCAGGGCAAGCCCGCGCCCGGCGCGGATGGTTCGACCACCGAAAGCTTCGACTTGTCGATGGCTTTTGGGACCGTGACGACGGGCTTCACCCCGGCTCCGGGCGCGGCCGACGCCACCACCTCTGGCCAAGCGTTTTTCGCCGCCGGTCTTTCGGCGGCCGAGTTCAACGACAACCAACTCCAGGCCTCCATCACGAATTCCATCCTCGATTCGGCGCCTTTGAGCCAAGGCTTGGCCGATTTGACGCAAGAAGAGGGACAGCTTTTGACCCAAGGTTTGGGCGCCTCGGCCCAGGGCCAGTCCGCCACGCCGGTGACGGGCCAGGACTTGGCCGATCTCTTGGGCCGGGCCCAGGCGGGCAATGTCCAGCTCACTTCCTTCTCCCAGGCGGCCCCCGCCTTGTCGTCGGATCAGCTGAGGCAATTGGCCCAAATCGACTTCAACCAGGTCTTCAACAACCTGACCCAGGCCTTCCCGCCAGCCGCGCCGGTGGTCAATTCCCAGACGCTGGAAGCCCCCCTGCCGGCCCAGCCCCCGGTTTTGGGCGCGCCAACCCAACCCACGATCGAGTCCAGCATCCTTTCCAGCCCCTCGGTGGTGGCGCTTCAAAGCCTGCCGGCCTTGAGCCAGTTGAACCAAACCCCGGTTAACCAAGCCGGGGTGATCAACCGGATCTTCGAGGAGATTTCGGCTTCCTTCAACGCCGTGACCGTGAATTCCCCCGCGCCCATCTCGCCGACGGCGGTGGCCTCCGCGGCCAACTTGTCGGCGGGCGCGGGCAATCCGTCCCTGGGTTCGGGCCAAGAAGAACAAACCCCGGTTCAATCCAATTTGGAAACGGCGCCCCAGCTTTTGAATTCGGCTACGGCCTCGGGCAATTCGGACCAGACCCAGGACACACAGGTTTTCCAAAACTTCCTGCGCTCGTCGGTGTTGATTGAGTCCCAAACCGCCGTGGTCTTGACGAGCCAAGCCCAACCAGTTGCCCCGACGGCAGCTTCCTCGGCCACCCCGACCGCCAATACCCCGGCGGCGCCCACCCAGGGCGTCTTGACCCCCAATCCCGCCCAGGTTCCGGTGACCCCTTCGGCGGCGATCGCCAACCCCCAAGCCCCGGTGGCTTTGGCCCCCAACAACGCCCCCCCGAACCCGGTGGGCACCACGCCGAAAGAAACCGTGACGGCCACGACCCTCTTCACCAATACGGTGGTGATGGGTGAAAACGTCAAGCCCGTGGTGGCCCAGGTGGTGGCCGTTGAAAACCAACCCAACCTGAACCAAGCCCTGCCCACCGACCCCAACCTCTCGGCGGTCCAATCGATCAACCCGGTTTTGGCCCAAGGCGTCAATTCGGTGAGCACGGTGGCGGAGTTCGCGGCCCTGAAGGACCAGGCCTTCAAGGATCAGGACGCCCTCTCGGGCGTACCGGTCTCGCCCTCCACCACCGCCGATTCAAGCTCCCTGGCGGGGGCGGCCAATTTCACGCAAACGGTCCAGGCCAACACGCCCAGCGTCCCCAACTCGCCCATCAACGTGGCCGGGGTCATCCAACAATTCGCCGAGCAGATTTCCAAGCACAGCTCCCAGGAGCACAGCGTTTCCAGGATCAGCTTCCAGCTGGTGCCGGAAAACTTGGGCCGGGTCACCATCCAAGTGGCCTTGGTGGACCAGTCGGTCTCCGCCCGAATCGTGGTGGCCAATCCGGACGTGAAGGACGGCCTTCAAAACCACTTGGTGGACCTCAAGGCGGCCCTAAACCAGGCGGGCCTCCAAATCGACCAATTGCAGGTGCAGGTCCAGGGCGGGTCCGCCAATCTTTTGGGCCAGTATTACCAGTACCAGCAGGAAGGCGCTTCCTATCGCTTGCCGGTGGGCGCCGCCGTGGGATCCTTGGCTAGCCCCGAAAATGACGAAAATACAGGGGTTTTGGGGGCTTTTTCCCAAAGGAACAGCTTAGTCAACCTGCTGATTTAAAGGCTTTAGGGGGCCCTTAAAAGCCCTGATTTAAGGCCCGAAAAACAGCGGGTTTTTGTTAAAGTCTAGGGGTGTTCGGCCGTTAGGAAGTGTAAGGAAGAGGGGGTGAGTTTATGTCAGTCTCCGGAGTTGGAAGCAGCAGCAACGCGGCTAATTCGACGACGGCCTTAGCGTCGGCCTCGAATCAGTTCGTGTCTGAGCAGACCTTCTTGAAGTTGCTGGTGACCCAATTGCAGAACCAGGATCCGATGAACCCACAGGACGCCAGTCAGTTCGTGGCGGAATTGGCCAGCTTTTCCTCGGTCGAGCAATTGACGGCCCTCAGCACCAGCATGAACAGCGTTTTGGAATCGTCGGTGACGAACCTGATCGGGAAGACCGTGACGGTGGCCGATTCGACCAACGCGCAGGGTTACGTGCAGGGCCCGGTGAGCGCGATCGTGTATTACGCGAACGGCCCGGCGGTGGACGTGAGCGGGAAGACTTATCCGATCTCGGCCATCCAGAACGTGCAGTAAAAACGGCCCGGCCCCCTGGGGCGGGTTTGGAAGGGCAGGTGAAAACCAGTGGTTCAGCAAGTTAATTTCAACGACGCTTCCTTGAAGCCGATGGACGCGGTGCAGAATCAGGCCCAACTGCAGATTTTGCAGCAGCAGGCCAGCAAGGCCGCCGAGTCGGTCCAGTCGTTCAATGACGTTCTGCAGACGACCGTCAACCAAGGGACGGCCTTGAAATTTTCGGCCCACGCCAAGGACCGGTTGGGGATGCGCAATATCAACCTGTCGGCGGCGGATGTTTCCCGCATGACGGACGCCGTGAATAAGGCGGCCGCCAAAGGCGCGAAGCAGTCCTTGTTGGTGATGAACAACTTGGCTTTCATCGTCAGCGTCACGAATCGGACGGTGATCACGGCGCTGGACGACAGCAACATGAAGGAGAATGTTTTTACGAACATTGACAGTGCAGTTATCGTCTGAGTTGCCGTTAGGTTTTAGGTAGCGGTCATATCGGGCTGGACCTCTTAGAGGGGGCCCGAATCAGGGTTGGCGGATTGCCACCCCATACTTCTAGGAGGATGTCATGGGTCTTGAAGCGATGTACAGCGCGATTTCCGGTTTGCAGGGTGACAGCACGTGGTTGGACGTCATTGGAAACAACATTTCCAACGTCAACACGACTGCCTACAAGGCGAGCCGCCTCGAGTTTTCCAACCAAATCAGCAACAACTTAGGCAGCGGCACGGGCGACAACCCGGCGGAAGGCCTGGGCGGCACCAACCCCGAACAAGTGGGCTTGGGCGTCAAGGTGGCTTCCATCGACACGCTCTTCACCCAGGGCCAGTTGCAACAAACCGGCATCACGACCGACATCGCGATCACCGGGACGGGCTTCTTGGACGCCAAGGTGGGCAGTTCAACCTACCTGACCCGCGCCGGCAACCTGAATTTCGACAGCAACGGCAACTTGGTGGACCAAAACGGCGGGCTGATCCAAGGCTATACCGCCTCGATCCAGTACAGCCAGACCACGGTGGATCAGGCCAATGGCTTGGTCGTCACTTCGGCTAATTTGGTGCTCCAGAACAACAACCCGGGCAACATCGGGAACATCCAGATCAAGCAGGACATGGTGGTTCCGCCCAAGGCCACGACCGTGATGAATATCGCGGGCAATTTGGATTCGTTCCAGCAGGCCGACCAGACGGGCGGCATCCTGAACGTGGTGGACGCCGCCAACAACGGCGTGATTCCGGCCACTGACGGCGGCCACGTTTATCGCGGGCTTAACTTGTTCGCGACCGGCAATGGCCAGGCCTTCCAACAGACGGACAACTTGGCTTTGAACGGCGCGGTGGCGCCCCCGGCGACCATCGGGAACTCGACGATTCAGAGCTCCACTTTGACCCTCGCGAACGCCAGGGCCAATGGGAACTATGTCTGGAACCAGCAACCGCCGGTTTCGCCGGCCACGGAGACCGTGACCACGGTTTATGATTCCTTGGGCAATCCCCACGAAATCACCACCCTCTATTACCAAGTCAACGACCTGGGCGCGGCGGGTGTCAACACCCCGACGGCCGCGGGCCAGAGCCAGGCGGTCTATGCCTGGTACGCCTTCGACACGACTGGCGGTGTGGCTCCCTTCACGGGCGGCAATCCGGCCACGAGCGCCAACGGGCAGGATTCTAACCTATTGGGCGGATCCGGTATCCAGGAAATGTACGATCGCGGTACTACCGGCACCATTTTCACGGACGACTTCCTGGTCTTCAACACCGACGGTTCCTTGGCCAGCATGGGCGCGGTGAATCAAGCCACGGATACGGAGGTTCAGGCGGCGATTTACCTGCCCCCCGCAGATCCGAATGTCCCGGCGGTTTCGCCCCTGCCGACCCAAGGCGCCAACATCGCCCAGATCTTCATGAACTTCGGCACCGCCGGGGTTTTGGGCACCGGAAAGCGGGATGGCCTGATCAGCGACGCGGAAGGCAGCTTCCAAATCGTGAATGGGGTCAATACCTACGTTCCCAGCGACACCGCCACGGTCAAGTCGCAGGACGGCTACGCGGATGGAAGCTTGCAGAGCTTGTACTTCGACAAGACGGGCACCATCCAGGGCGTCTTCTCCAACGGGAAGACCTTCGCCTTGGGCCAAGTGGTCATGACGTCGGTGGCCAACCAAGAAGGTCTCATGAGCGTGGGCAACGGTTACTATCAGCAGACCGCCAGCTCGGGCCCGTCCTTCACCGGATTGGCAGGCACCTCGAACCTGGGCACGGTGACGGGAAGCTCCTTGGAAGGGTCGAACGTCGACCTGACCGTGGAGTTGTCCAACATGATCATCGCCCAGAGGGGTTACGAGTCGAACGCCCGGGTCATCTCGGTCGTGAACTCCACCCTGCAGACCTTGACGCAGCTTG
>DATKNU010000190.1:0-12930 GCA_035541195.1 bacterium | reverse complement strand
GAGCCAGATGCCTTGAACCCAGTTTTGAACGGGGGGGTCACTGCTTGTGCGGAGATTGGCATGGCCGGTATTTACCGTCAATCTTATAACTGCGTGGATACGATGGACACCAAAGCAAATCTTAACGCAGCTGTTAATAATCCCTCGAATTGGAGCGGTGTTAGTAGCCCAGTTGTTCCAGCTTGTTCTCTGACGGTTCAATAAACTTCGGAAGACGAGAATCTTTTTATGAGGTCGAATCAATTTCCAACCGGTAATTTTCTCTTAGTTGGCCTGTCCGCCGTCCTGCTTCTGGCATCAATGGGTTGCGACTCATCCGGTGAAAAATGGCGGACAATTGGCAATCTAGGCGTGGAGACAGCGGGCTGGGAATCCATCGCCTGCCATCAGGGCCGTCTTTGTTTGGCCTTCCAGGACGAAAAGACAAATCAAGTAGAAGTTTTTCAATTCAAGGATAGTGGTTGGGCGCCACTGGGAGAAGGGGGCCTATCGAACCTAGGAATCACCTCAAATGTCACACTGGTCGTCGATTCGAAGGACGGTAGCCCTTACCTGGCTTATGAAGCTACGAGAGTTAGCCTGTTGAAAGCAAATAAAGGCCTGCGGCCCAAGCCGCAGGTGTCCTACCAGGCTTTTGTACAAAAGTTAGAGGGTGATATTTGGAAACCGATTGGTCAAGGCCCTGTGGGCGAGGACTTGCCGACGCTGGGAGTATCCAATGGGGTCGTTTATTTGGCCCATTCCGACGGGGGGAAAGTTTCGGTTTCCCGGTCCCTTGGAAAGTCTTGGGAAAAGCTTGGCGATCGGACCTTGACTGAAAAAGGCCATCCCTATACATGGCGTGGCATTTTCGTGGATCCGGATTCGGGATATGTTTATGCCACCATTGAAAATGTGGATAAAAAATGGTCGTTTGTCGCCAAATACGATGGAAAGCAATGGACGCGGGTGGGCGACAACTATGTTCTGGGAACATTGATGGCGGACAACGGGTCGCTCTGGGTGGATCATGGCAATGTCTACTTGGCCTTCCATGACGTTTACCGGGGAGGCAAGGCCACGGTGGTTGAGTATGACGGAACCCAATGGAAAGTTTTGGGTAAACCGGGTTTCAGCGGTGGTCCTGCCCATTATTTATCCCTGGTGGTGTACCAAGGCGTTCCCTATTTGGCCTACCAAGACATCCTGTGCGGCGGCAAGGCGATGGTGATGCAGTTCACTGCTGGTTCCTGGGAACCCTTGGGCGGAACTGAAATTTCACATGGCGGAGCGACGTTTGAGTCTTTGGCTTTGGATGATTCCACGCACAAACTTTATTTGGCTTTCAAGGATTTGGCCTATAAGGGGATGCCCGCCGTTCTTGAGTATTCGTTGGATGCCCCTGGCCGGACGGTTTCAAATTAAAACGCATAAATTTTGTCATATTCTCCCGGGTTAACGGGAAGTTAACCCGAATGGCGGCTTCCGGAAACGAACCCGGGCCGATACTCCGGCGCTGGAATTGTTTTTGGTTCGACGGAGGAAGCGCGATGCCACTTTACAGTTACAAGGCCGTCACGGCGGACGGGCGGCTCCTCCAGGGCGAAGCCGTGGCCCAAGGCATTGGGGAATTGCGGGGTCAGTTGGAGGACCAAGGCCTCCTGGTCAAGGGGGTGAAGACCAAGCGGGTTGTCCTCTTGTCCGCCGGGGGCCAGAAGGTGAAGGCCGAGGAACTCCTCCAGGCAAACCAGGAACTCATCACCCTGCTCCAGGCGGGGCTGACCTTGCCCGAGGCCTTGGAGCTGGTCGCCGACCGGCCCCAGAGCCCGGTGCTGGCCTCCATCTTCAAGAGCATTTTGAGTGAGGTGCGGGGGGGGAGCCGGTTGTCGGAAGCCTGCGCCAAGCACCCCAAGATTTTCGACGGCCTTTACCTTTCTTCACTTAAGACTGGGGAAAAAAGCGGGAATTTGGCCGCGCCCCTGTCCCGCTACCAGGAATACCTCGCCGGGAAAATATTGTTGGAAGGCAAGGTCGCCCAGGCCCTGGTTTATCCGGCTTTCCTTCTATTCGTGCTCGTCGGGGTCCTGGCCCTTCTTTTTACTTTCGTCCTGCCACGCTTCGCCGCCCTTTACGCCGGTTTCAACCAAGCCCTGCCCCTGCCCACCCGGGTTTTGATGGCGCTGGTGGCCCGCCTTCCCTGGATCCTCACCCTGGCGGCGGGGGCCGGCACGGCCTTGTGGTTGGGATTTCGAACGGCGGTTTCCACCGCCAAGGGCCGTCTTTGGCTCGGCGAGTTCCAACTTCGCTTGCCTTTTTTAAGGGATTACACCCGGCCTTTCCTTCTTTCCCAATTGGCCCGCACCCTTTCCACGCTCCTGGGAGGCGGGACCACCTTGTCGGAAGCCTTGCACATCGCCGGGGAAACCCAGGCGAACTCGGCTTTCGCCGGGCGGTTGCGCGCCGTCACCCGGCAGGTCTTGGAGGGCGGTTCCCTTTCCGGGGCCTTGGCGGGCGAGGAACTGATCCCGCGCCAAGCCATCAAGCTCATCCAAGTCGGCGAGGCCTCGGGCCGTTTGGAAACCATGCTCCAGGAAGTGGCACGGTCGTTGGAGCGCCAATTGGAAGGGCGGGTACAGAGGGCCCTGGCGCTGGTGGAGCCGGTCTTCATCCTGGCGGCGGGCCTGGTCATTGGAACGGTCATCGTGGTCATGTACCTGCCCATTCTCCACCTCTCGGACGTGGTGCGATGAAGGCCACCGCCCCCGAAACCGCCGTCCCGCCCCGGCATCCCTTCGGGCAAAAGCGGGTGGGCGAGATATTGCTGGAACGCGGGTGGCTGGAGCCGGGCCGGCTGGAGGAGGCGCTGCGGGAAGCCAAGGGACTGATCGGCGAATGGCTCGTGGAACAGGGCGACATCACCGACGACCAATTGGCCCAGGCCCTGGCCGAGCAGTTCCACCTCCCTTATGTAAACTTGGAAGGGCGCCAGGTGTCCCTCGAACTTTTTGACCACTTCCCGGCGGCGGAGGCTTATCGGGTCCTGGCGGTGCCCCTGGCCAAGGAAGGGGACAGCCTGAAGCTGGCGCTCTCCAATCCCCTGGAAAGCCACCGTCTTTTGGATGAACTGGAGCGGCGCTCGGGGCTGAAGGTCGAACTCCATCTTTCCGGCAAGGCCGCCGTGCAGGCGGTTTTGGAGCGCAGCCACGCCACCTCGGCCCTGCTCAAGGACGCCTCGGGCGGCTTCAAGGTGAAAAAGCGGGAAGAGAAAGACTCGGTGTCGGCGGCCGCCCTGGAGGGCCCTGAGGGCGGGGTGGTCAAATTCATCAACGCCGTGCTCTTGGCGGCCCTGCAAAAGCGCTCCAGCGACATCCATTTCGAGACCTACGAGTCCGGCACGGTCGTCAAGTACCGGGTGGACGGCCTGCTTTACCAGGCCACCGAGCGGTTGGACCTGGAAAGCAACCGGGCCTTCGTGTCCCGCATCAAGGTCATGGCCGAGCTCGACATCGCCGAAACCCGGATCCCCCAAGACGGGCGGTTCCAAATGCGGTTGAACGGCCGGGACATCGATTTCCGGGTTTCGGTGATTCCCGGGGCCCTGGGCGAGGATGTGGTCATCCGGGTGCTGGATCGTTCCGCGCTGGACCAGGATTTCCGCCAATTGAACCTGGATAAATTGGGCCTGGGTGGGGAAACCCTGCGCAAGTTCCGGCGCGCCATCCGGGAGCCCTACGGCATGGTGCTCATCACGGGTCCCACGGGGTCGGGCAAGACCACCACCCTCTACGGGGCCCTGGGGGAAATCAACGACGGCCTGGAGAAGATCATTACCATCGAGGACCCGGTGGAATACCAGTTGAACGGGGTGGTGCAGGTGCCGGTCAACGAAAAGAAAGGGCTGACCTTCGCCCGGGGCCTGCGGTCGATCCTCCGCCACGACCCGGACAAGATCATGGTGGGGGAAATCCGCGACGCCGAAACCGCCCAGATTGCCGTCCAGTCCGCCCTTACGGGCCACCTGGTCTTCACCACCTTGCACGCCAACAACGCCTGCGAGGTGATGGGCCGCCTCGGCCACATGGGCATCCCGCCCCAGGGGTTCGTCTCGGCGCTCAATTGCGTGATGGCCCAGCGGTTGGTCCGGGTCATCTGCCCCCATTGCCGCCGCCGGGAAAAGGCCCCATCCGGACTGCTGGCGGCCTCGGGCCTGGACCCGAGGAAATACAAGGACCACGGTTTCTACGTGGGGGCGGGTTGCGCTTCCTGCGGCCGCACGGGCTACCACGGCCGGGTGGCGGTGGGCGAGTTCCTCCAACTGACCCCCCGCATCCGCCGCATGATCTTGGACCAAAGCCCGGCGGATGAACTGCAGGAGGCCGCCGTGAAGGAAGGCATGACCACCCTGCGCCAGGCGGCCCTGGAAAAAGCGCTGGCGGGGGAGACCACCCTCAAGGAGATCAACCGTGTTACTTTCGTGGATTGATTCCTTTTGGCCCAGGCCGGGGGACAGGCCCTGCCTGGGGCTCGCCCTGGGACGCCGCCGCCTGGAGGCGGCCCGGGTCCGGTGGGAGGGGGGGGCGGCCCAAGTGGAATGGAACGAGACGGTTCCACTGGACCGGGAGCTCTTCACCGCGCCGCCCTCGCTTGACTTGGCAAACTACTTGGCCGGGCGCTTGGCGCCCGTCTTGGCGAAGGAGCGGGACCGCTACCTGATCCTGCAGGTGGCCCTGCCCGATCCCGCCATGCGGGCGGAAGTGTTTGAATTGGCTGAGGCGCCCCAAGGCGCAAAGGCTTTGAGGGAATTCCTGGCCTGGCGCCTCAAGTCCGGCCCGGAGCCGGGTTTGGAGGTCACCGGCCAATTCATGGGGAAGGCGCAGGGCAAGGAATTGCTCTTGGGGACGGCCTTCGATGGGCGTTGGATCGCGGTGATCCGGGAAGCCCTGCGAGTCCACGGCCTGCAGGCTTCGCTCATCGACGGCGCCTTCAGCCGCCGGTTCAATTTTTTCCATGACACTTTCGCGGCCCGGGGCGGCGGCGGGGCCTTGGTGGCCCTGGAGCGGGATTATTGGAGCCTGGTGGTCTGGGATGAGGCCCTGCGCCCGAGGTTGGTGCGGGCCAAATGGTGGGCTCCGGGTCCAGGGGAAGCGTCCCCGGCCGAGGCGGCGGCTTTGGAAGTGGAAAGGACCATCCGCTCCTATGTTTATTCAGGCAAGGGGCGGGGCGTGAACACCCTTTTTCTCAACGCGCCTGGGGATTGGATGCCCGCCCTTTCGGAGGCCTTCAGGCGCCGCGCCGCCGGCGCTTGCGTGGCGCTGGATCCGGGCGGGGCGGGGGCCACGGCTTCCCGAGCCCGGGACATTCGGCCCTTTCCCACGGCCGCCTTGGCGGTGGCATGGTGAGGATCCGGACTAATTTTTCTACGCCCTTTGATTCACGGCTCCCCTGGATGGCGGGATCCTGCTGGGCCTTGGCTTTCGCCGCCCTCGGGCTGGGGTTGTTGTTGGTTTTCAACATGATCCGATTGGGAAAGGAGGTCCCCGACTTGCAAAAGGCCTGGGCCCTGGCCCAACAGACGCCCGAGGCCCGTCCGCTGGAAGGGTCCCTCGTGTCGACGCAAGAACGGGAGGCCTTGCGCCGCCGCCTGAAGAAGATCAACGGCTTGGACGCCGGAAAGGGATGGGCGGTCCCCGCCTTGTTGTCCCGCCTGGAGCGGGCCATGCCGCCGGGGGTGCGGTTGGTGAGCCTCCAACAGGACACGATTTTGGGCCAAGCCCAGCTGGTCGTGGAGTCGGCCCATTTGGAGGACCTGACCCGGCTTTTGGCGTCGTTGGAGAAGGATCAAGCCTTCCAGGAAGTGGAACTGGTCAAACAAGCGCAGGCCAAGGACGGGGAACAAGGGCGGATCCAATTTTTCCTCAACCTCCAGGAGGGAACCCCGTGAGTCCTTTTATTTCTTGGCGGGATTTCTTCCTTTATTCCCTGCGGCATCCCAAGGTCCGGCGGGCGGCCTACGCGGCGGCGGCCTTGGGCGTCTTGGACTTGTTGGTCCTGGGGATCCTTTGGGCGCCGGTGGCCTTGCGCCACCATGGATTGGCCGACTCCCTGGAAAAGCGCCGGCAAGCCGAGGCGCAAACCCAAAAGGCCCTCGACGAGGCCGGCCGGTGCCGCGAGCTTGAAAAGCGGGTTGGGTTTTTGGAAGCCAAGTGGCGCACACCCGCCACCCAATCGGATTTGGTGGATTCCATTACGGGCCTGGCCCGGCGCCAGGGCTTGAGGGTCCTGGCGCAGGATTTCAGCGCGGCCGACGAGGGAAAGGACAAGGGGGTTTTCCGGCAGACCCTCACCCTCGCAGGATCTTATGCCTCCCTGCGCCGGTTCCTCAGCGGTTTGGAGGACCTTCCCACCCTGACCGTCGCCCAACAGGCCCGCCTGGAACAGGGCGCCGGGCCCGGAGGGTCCTTGCGGGCCACCCTGCAAATCACCACCTTCACGCGGGGAGGCGCTGAGGCCCATGGATAAGAAAAGGATGGCTTGGGGCGCGGGGCTGGTCTTGGTCCTGGCGCTCTTGAACCTTTGGCGTTGGATGCCCGCTTTTGCCGCCCATCAAACAACCCATGGCCCCGGCGCCCCCGGGGAGTTGGACCTTCTTTTCCCCCAGGGAACCACAGCGGAAGAAAGGACTTCCCGCCGGGATCTTTTTTCCTTCGCGGCGCTCCCGGCGGCGCCTTCCCGGCCCAAGCCTCCCGCCCCGGCCGCGCCGCCCCCGGACTTTCCCCTGCGCCTCTTGGGGGTGGTGATCCAGCATGGCCATAGCCGGGCCTTGATCGGCAAGGGGGACCAACTTTTCGAGGTGGAAGCGGGCGACGATTTAGATGGGGACTACCGGGTGAGGGGCATCAACGACCAAGAAGTGAGCTTGTGGGACCGCCGATCGGGTGGCGAGGTGACATTGGCGATCGCGGACGCCGCGGGGGGCCAGCCATGAGGGTCCGAGCGCTGGCCTGTCTTTACGCCCTCCTGCTCTTGTCGGGGTGCGCCAGCCTGCCCCGTCCGGCGCAGGACGCCGGAAAGGACGAATGGATGAAGGCGGTGCTTGAGTACCGCCGGGAGCATTTGGCCCACCCGGAGGATTATGAAATCCGCATCCGGCTTTCGGAGGCCGAACGGAAGGCCTGCGAGGATTTCACCCTGGAGGGGTTCCGGGACAAGGACGAAGGCAAGCTGGAGGACGCGGCGGGTCAGTTCCGCCAGGCCCTCTTGGCTTTGCCCAATGATGAGAAGGCCGCGGGGGCCCTTCGGGCGACCCTGGCGCAAATGGATTCCCGCGACCTGGTCCGGCGGGCCCAAGCCTTGGTCGAGTCCGGGAATAGGGAGGAGGCGCAGAGGGACCTGAACCAGGCCCTGGCCGAAAATCCCGATGACGCGGACGCCAAAAGCCTTTTGGGCAAGCTGGGGGAAGGAGAAGGGCCCTGGGGCTTGGTCCTTTCGTCCCGGGACCCCATCACCCTTCGTTTCAACCACACGGACCTTCAGGCGGCCTTCAACACCATTGGGTCGGCTTTCGGGGTGGACTTCATCTTTGACCCATCCATGAGGCGCCAGGAGGTGACCCTTTCGGCGCAGAACGTGACCTTTGCCCAGGCCATGGACCTGATGCTTCGGCTCAGCCGCACCCTCTGCAGCCGGGGAGGGCCCCATACCCTCTTGATGGCGGACCGCATGGCGGACACGGCCAACCAATACAGCGCCCTGCAAGTGGAGACCATCCCGGTGGATTCGGTGAAGGCCTCCGTCATGGCGAATCTGTTGAAATCCTCCCTGGACCTCAAGCACCTGGGCTTCAATGACGACAACAACACCCTCTTGGTGCGGGACACCCCGGAGGTGCTGGACTTGGTGGATGAGATCGTCGCGGCCAATGACCGCCATCCCGCGGAGGTGCTCATGGATTTGGAAATCCTGGAGGTGAACCGCACCAAGGCCGAACAGGTCGGCCTGGATTACGGCAAGTCCCTGGAAGTGGATTTTCCCACCTCCACCCTGAACGGCGTTTCGAACCCGGGGTTGGGGAACACCCTGGGGCAGGGCTCCTACACCTTGCCTTCGGTGGTCCTGAACTACTTCAAGCAGGACGTGGACGGGCGGACCCTGGCCCATCCCCAGGTGCGGGTGCTGGACGGCAAGGAGGCCAAGATCCACGTGGGCGACAAGGTGCCCATCCCCGCGGCCGTCATCCAGCAGGTCACGGGACAGTTCCAAACCAGCTACAACTACACCGACATCGGCGTCCTTTTGGATGTGCAGCCCCGCATCTACCAGGACCGTTCCGTGGAGGTCAAGCTGTCGCTGGAGGTCAGCTCGCTGGGCGCCAACCTGGGGACGCCCACCAATCCCGCCTACGAAATTGGGACCCGGGACGCGGACAGCACGATGCTGTTAAGGGATGGGGAAGCGGCGGTGTTGGGCGGCTTGATCGAGGACAACGACACCAAAACCCGAAACCACCTGCCGGTGCTGGGGGATTTCCCCCTCTTGGGGGACATCTTGGCGGGAAACGTGGACAACGAAGGTAGCCGAACGGAGATCCTTTTGACCATCACCCCCCACGTGGTGCGGCCTTGGGATTACCCCCAGAGTTCCTCGCGGCGCATCGATTCGGGCACCGAATCGGCCCCCGGTGGCCGGCCTTTTTCGGCCCCCGGGAACCAAGCGCCGCCTCCCCCCGCGGCCCCCACCCCATGACCCCTTCCCCGGCCGGGCGGCGGTTTCCAAAGGGCGAAGGTGGATTCAGCCTAGTGGAGATGTTGGTGGCCCTGGCGATTCTGGCGGTCCTGGCGGCGGTGGCCGTTCCCTATTCGGAAGCGGTGGTGAAGAGGGACAAGGAAACCGAATTGCGGCTCGATCTTCGGGAAATGCGCGAAGCCATCGACCGCTTCCATGAGGACTGGCAAAACCAGAAACTCACTTCGCTCGGGGAGGACGTCAGCCGGGATGGTTATCCGAAGAACTTGGGGGTCCTGGTCCGGGGCCTGGCCGGGGCCACGGCGGGGGACCCGCCCCTGAAGTACCTTCGTCGGGTCCCGGAAAATCCTTTTGGGGATCCCTCGGTTCCCCCGGACCAGCAATGGGCCCTCCGGGGTTACCGGGACGCCCCCGATTCCAGAACCTGGGGAGGACGGGACGTCTATGACGTCTATTGCCCCGGGGATGGGACGGCCATGGACGGGAGTCCCTACCGTGATTGGTAGGCTTTGGAGGCGCGGGACGGCGCAGGCGGGCTTCACTTTCGTGGAGATGCTGCTGGTGTTGGCCCTGATGGGCCTCTTGGCCAGTTTGGTGGGGGCCGTGGCGTCGGTGGAATTGCGCCGGTCCAAGGAGTCGGCCCTGAAGCAGGACTTAAGGGTCCTGCGGAAGGCCCTGGACGAATACCGCGCGGACAAGGGCCGGTATCCCGCGGAGTTGGGGGATTTGGTGGGCCAACATTACCTGCGCCAAGTCCCCCAGGACCCCCTCACCGGGGGGACGGACACTTGGCGGGAGGATCGGTTGGCGGGACTGGAAGGCGGCATTGAGGATATCCACAGCGGTTCGGAGGAGGTTTCGAGCGATGGGGACCATTACAGCGACTGGTAGGCGGGCCAAGAGGCCGGGGGCTTTTCGGTTTCGGAAGGGGCAGGGCGGCTTCACCTTGATCGAGCTTTTGATCGTGTTGGTGATCCTTTCTTTGCTGGCGGCCCTGGTAGGACCGACCTTGGTGGAACGGTTGAAACCCGCCAAGCGGACCGTGGCGCGGGCGCAGATGGAGGAGTTCACCTCGGCCCTGGAGAATTTCTATATGGATGTCGGCCGCTACCCCACGGCCGAGGAGGGGCTCCAGGCCTTGCGGGAAAAACCCCAGAACGGCAAAGGTTGGAAGGGGCCTTACTTGAAAAAAGACATCCCCGACGACCCCTGGGGCAGCCCTTATCTCTACCGGTTCCCGGGACATGACGGCGGGGTGGAAATCGTTTCTTACGGCGCCGATGGGAAGGAAGGCGGCGAAGGGGAGAATGCCGACGTGAACAGCTGGGAAAGCAACGCCGAGGCGAAGGAAGGCGGCGGAGGGGGGGGCACGGATGCCAACAGCCGGAATGAAAACGCCGCTGGGGGGAAATGAGGGCGGCTACGCCCTAGTGGCGGTCTTGGTGGCCGCCGCCCTGCTTTCCATCCTGGCGTCGACGGCGGCCCTCCTGCAATCCTCGCAATCGCGGCGGGAACAGGAGGCCGAGTTGTTGTTCCGGGGCCAGGCTTACGAGCGGGCTATTCGGGAATATTACCTGGCGGCCCCTCCGGGCGAAGCCGCCTATCCCCTCTACCCGCAAGACCTACTACGGGATTCCCGCCCGCCCTATGGCCGCCACTTAAGGCGGCTTTACCCGGACCCGATGGGGGCGGGTTGGGAGTGGATCTTCACTGGGGATGGGCGCCTGATGGGAATCCACAGCAAGAGCGGGGAAGAACCCCGCAAGCAGGATGGGTTTCCCCCGCAATTCGCCGGCTTCGCCGGGGCGAAGCATTATTCCGAATGGGCCTTCGTTTATGAGGCGCCCGCCACCCCGACCCCCGAGGCGGATGCCATCCCGACGCAGGCCCCCAACCCCAACGAGCCCAAAGGGCCCGAGCCCACACCCACCGAGCGGGATTAAGGCCCAAAATTCATATTTCATTTTCGAGATCGAAAAGTCATCTCCCGTGCAAAATCCTTGTTTCATCCGTGAAAATTTACGGTTCCGTAACTCAACCGGGGAAAAGGGTGGCTAGATTCCTTCGAATCCCGTTGCCATCCCCGCCGTGAAAGCGAAAAAAATAAAATGAAGCGTTCCCCCAAACGACAGGCAGGCTGGCGCCCGTTCCCGGCCGTGGGGATCCTCGTCATCGGGTTGGTGGTCTCGATGGCGGCCTGTTCGGTCCACCAGATCCCGACCGCCTCGGGGTACAACGGGCCCAATTATCCCACCTCCTTGGGGCCGGGGGATGTGGCCTTCGTGGCCCTGGCGGCCCGCAGTTCCAACGTGTCGGACCAGTTCGCGGCGGTCCTGTTAAAGCCCGTAGGACGCGGCACCCGGATCACCTTCTCCGCCGGGAATTGGGGCGGGAGCGCCTTCATCTCCAACGAAAGCTATTTCACCTGGACGGCGGACCAGGGATATCCGGCGGGTTCGGTGCTGGAGATATTCGACAATGATCCCTTTCCCGTGACGCTTTTCGCCGACGGGAACGCTTATGACCAGTCGTCAAACCTCAGTTCGCTCAGCGGAACCACCTTCGGGCTCAGCAAGAACGGCGACAACCTTTTCGCCTATCAGGGGACCCGAGGCAACCCCGTGTTCCTGGCGGGCCTCATCTTCGGCGGCAACGGCCAGTCCTTGACCTGGGGAGGGACCGATGACAGCGCGAGGATCGAGGCCCTGCCCTCGAGCTTGGTGAACGGGACCACCGCCAACAGCCTGGGCGGCACCTATTCCTTCGGTTACTACGATTGCACCTATCTTTCGACCGGAACAGCAGCGGCGCTGGACGCGGCCATGAACAACCCCGTCCATTGGACGGCCAAGCAGGACTCGAGCAACCAGGACCTGAACCAGTCGGGGGACGTCCTCATCTGCGGGATCGCCCCCCAATAGTTTTTTCCCGGCGGGGAAAACGGCGTTTGGGGGAGGGTTCGGGTGGGGTCTTGCGCCGGGCGACGATGCCTGGAATTTCAACTTGTGGGAAAGAGAGCGGAATGAAACCGAAATACGGGCTCACGGTGCTGGGGATGCTGGTTAGCTTGGCCGGTCCCATGGCTTCCCCTTGCCGGGTCCAGGCGGCCAATGCCGTCCCCGATAAAGCCGGCCTGGAGTCCTTGAAAAACGGCTATCAAGAGATTGAAAAGCGGCTGGACGCGTTGGAGGCCGTGGGGAACAGCCCGACCGCGGACGGATCCGTTTCTGCCGACACCCAAGGGTCTCCCCGGTCCGGTGAACTCTCCGATGTCAACCACCCCTTGGAGGGCGGAAACGAGTATTTCGCCGGCGAAAACCGCCGCATGGAGGTTTCGGACAAGATGAGAAACGCAGTCTTCAGCGTGGGAGGTTTTATTTACTTTCAATATAACCATTATTACGGGCCGGCCTCCGAATACCTGCTCAACGACGTGGGACATGGCGCCAACGAATTCGACGGGTTCCTGTCCCGCAAGCTCCACCTCTATTTTTCGACCTGTTTCAACCAAGTTTGGGGCACGTCCTTTTCCATGGATACGGACCAATCGGTCGGCCCCGAGATGGACATGAACCACGCCTACCTTTACGCCAAACTGGACAAGGCCATGGTGTTCAAAGCGGGGAAATTCACCGACGTCCTGAGCCTGGAGGGGCTCCAGGCCAACGTGGACCTTCTTTTCGTGGAAGATTCCTTGGTGAGCGACTTGGTCGTCAACAAGGACATCGGGTTCATGGTCAGCGGAAAAGGCTCGGACTTTTTCGATTACGCCCTCACGGTTTCCAATGGGACCCAGGACAACCTCAAGTCGTCCGAATCCCCCTTCCAACCCGACCATGGGTTGAAAGCGGTCACGGGCCGGGTCTTTTTCACCCCCTTCCCGAAAACCGGCCATGTATCGACGGGGGATTGGTTGGGCGGCGGCGATTGGGGGTTCGGCATTGGAGGGGCGGTGGACGACGAGTCAAAAGCGGGCAACCCCATGGACAACCAACCCTGGGCCCGCATTCAAACTTCCCTGGGACACAACACCTTCCTCACTTACGACGGCCTTGTACGCCCCCAGGGCGCCTTTTACCATTGGGACCCGCAATTCTATTATTTCCACGGCCCCTTCGGCCTGCAGGGCGAGTATGTCGCGTCCATCCAGACCGTCGGCTTCGACGGCGTGCCCTCCGTCCAATTGACCAACAGCGCCTGGGAGATCCA
>DATKNU010000189.1:0-2585 GCA_035541195.1 bacterium | reverse complement strand
GCATCCCCTGTATTTTTTCCATCGACGCGGCCCACGCCAACCGCATGTTGGGCATGACGCCCTTCATCGCCTTCTTGATCGCGGCGCCGCTTTCCGCCCTCTGGGGCCTGGCCCAGGCTTGGGCCGGCAAGGCGGGGGAGCGGGCCTATGGGGTGGTGTTGGCGCTCGTGCTTCTGGCCATGACGGCGCAAAACTACGACGTTTATTTCAACGGGCAGGGAAAGAGCTACTCCTGTTGGTCCGAGTACTCAATCACCGAGTCGTCCCTCGGCAAGGCCATCGGCCAGAAGGGGCCGGGTTACGCCTCCTTCGTGTCGCCGCGTTATTTCAACCATTACTCGGTTAATTTTTACGCCTATAAGTGCCTGCCGGAGCTCAAGCCCTTCAAGTTGCCCGATTCCTTGGTGCCGGTTTGGGTGCCGGCCGACCACGGCTTGTTCTACGGGTTTGACGCGGGGCGCACGGGCATCTTGGAGGCCCTTCAATATTTGTATCCGCAAGGCAAGGTGACCAGCGAGCTGGACCCCGCGGGCCGGCCCTTCCTTTATTTCTTCGAGGTGCCGGCCCCGGTTTGGGCCGCCTGCAAAGGCGTGAAGGCCCAATTGGGAACGGGACCGGTGACCGAATTGAACGCTTTCCCCCGGGGGATCCCCGCGGGTTCCGCCCGGATGGTTTTTTCCGCGAGCCTTTTGGTGGGCGTGAAGGATAAGTACCGCTTGGTCAACCAGGGCGGCGGCACCTTGCGCTGGCAGGCCCCGGGGGTCACGCCTTCCGGGACCGCGGAGCTGACGGTGGGTTACTTGCCGCTTCGCCTGGTTTGGGTGAAACCCGCCGGCTTGACCGATTTCAAGGCGGAGTTGGTGGGGGACAGCGGGATCCACATCCCCTTGAACGCCGACAACCTGACGATTTTGACCCCGCCCCCGGGCCTGGTGGCCCGTTACTTTGACAGCGACGATTGGACCGGCACGCCGCTTTTGGAACAACGCGAGCCCCTGGTGAATTACAACAACGGCAACGACTTCTCGGTCCGGGGCAATTCGGCCTCCTGGGAAGGGCCCTTGAGGGTCGTCAAGGGGGGCCTTTACCGCTTCGCCCTGGCCATGGACCCCAACGACGCGGCCCGCCTGGTGGTGGACGGCAAGGACGTGATCCCCCTGCAAGCCTATGGGTCGGGACAGGTGGAGCTGGCCCCGGGCCGCCACTCGATCCGGCTTGATTACCGGTCCGAGGGCTTCTCGTCCCTCTCGCTCTTGTGGACGCCGCCGGGCGAGAAGAATTTCTCGGTGGTCCCGGCGGAAGCCTTCCAGTAAACCCTCAAGGGGCGGCGGTCAGGTCAAAGCCGCCCGGCAGGGTGTCGTCCGCCGAGTTTTTGGAAACCCACAAGAGAAAATGGCCGCTCTCCAGCACCGGCCGCCCGGTTTCGTCCCGGTAGGCCAATTGGGAAGCCGGCAGGTCGAACTCCAAAGTCTTCATTTCCCCGGGCTGCAATTCCACTTTTTGAAAACCCACCAAGCGCCGGACCGGCTGCACCCGCGAAGCCGTGGGCTGGCGGATATAAAGCTGGACGACCTCCGCGCCCGCGCGCGGCCCGCTGTTCCTCACGTCGGCGGTCACCTTTAAAGTCCCCCGGGTGGAAACCCGGGCCGGGCAGACGAGGTTCGAGTAATCAAAGCTCGTGTAGCTCAGGCCGAAGCCGAAGGGATATTGGGGGTCGTTGGGCGAGTCGATGTATTTGGAGCACCACTTGTTGTTGTCGCCCTTGTAAGGGCGGCCGGTGTTCTCGTGGGCGTAATAAATGGGCACCTGGCCCAGGTTCCGGGGGAAGGTCACCGCCAGCTTGCCGCTGGGGTTCACGTCCCCGAAGAGGACGTCGGCCACCGCTGCGCCTTGCTCCACGCCCAGGAACCAGCTCTCCACGATGGCCGGCAGGTTCTGCGCTTCCCAAGGGATGGTGAGGGGCCTCCCGTTCATGAGCACCAGCACCACCGGCACGCCGGTCTTTTGGATGGCCTCGATCATCTCTTCTTGGCGGCCCGGCAGGTTCAGGGAGGTGCGGCTTTCGGCCTCGCCGCTCATGAATTGGCGCTCGCCCGCCACCACGACGGCCACCTGGGCCTGCTTGGCGGCGTCCACGGCCTGTTGGATCAAGGACTGGGGCGCCGAATCGTCATTGACGTCCACGCCGGGCGCGTAAATCACCCGGGCCGAGGGATCCAGCTTGTCCTTGATGCCTTGAAGCGGCGTGATCACCTGGTCCTCGACCTTCTCGCCCTGGCAATGCCAGGGACCCAGGGGATCGACCTTGGAATCGGCCAGGGAACCGATGACGGCCAAGGTTTTTATTTTTTTATCCAAGGGCAGGAGGTTCTTGTCGTTCTTCAAGAGCACGATGGATTGCCGGGCCTCTTCCAGGGCGGTGGCGCGGTTGGCCTCGGTCATCATGGCGGCGTCCTCCTTCGTCTCATCCGTGTAAGGATGGTCGAAGAGCCCCAACTCGTATTTCACCTTGAGGATGCGGCGCGCCGAGTCGTTGATCAGGGCCATCGGCACCTTTTTCGCCCGGACGAGCGCGGCGAGGTTTT
>DATKNU010000188.1:0-15706 GCA_035541195.1 bacterium | reverse complement strand
CCGCGGCCATGTCCCAGGCCTGGATGCCCCTTTCCCAAAAACCCTCGAAACGCCCGGCGGCCACATAGGCCAGGTTCATGGCGGCGGACCCGTCCCGGCGCACGCCCTGGGATTTGAGGACGAAGTTTTGGAAGTTGTCGAAGTTGTAACGGGTCTTGAGCACCCCATAGGCGAAGCCGGTGCAAAGCAGGCTTTGCCTCAAGATCCCCACTTTGGAAACCTTTAAACGCCGGCCGTTCAAGAAAGCGCCTTGGCCCCTTTCGGCGGTGAAGCACTCGTCCCGCAGGGCGTCATAGATGACCCCAGCCCGTAATTGGCCGTCCCTCACCAGGGCGATGGACACGCAGAAAAAGGGATAAGCGTGGGCGTAATTGGTGGTGCCGTCCAGGGGATCCACGATCCAGGTGTAAGTGGCGGGGTCCAGTTTTCCGCCGCCTTCCTCGCCCCAAAAGGCGTGGGCGGGGAAGCGTTTTTTCAAAAGTCCCAAGATCACTTTTTCGCATCGGCCGTCCACTTCGGTGACTAAATTAAGTTGGTTCCCCGATTTGAACCGGATTTGGCGGACCTTGCCGTAGTTTTGGCGATGGATTTTGCCGGCGGCCTTGGCGGCGGCAACGGCGGCTTTCAAGAAAGGGCTCATGGGGTCTCCTGGGATGAAGTGCGGGGATTCTACCAGAAGACGCGCTTCCGCTGGAATGTCCGGGGCCTTCATGGTTTTTCAATAGGCCGGCTGTTCTGGGGTACTAAATAAAATCTAGGGGAAAAGTGCCATGGCTGTGTCGGGGTACTAAATAAAATCCAGGGAAAAAGTACCATGGCTGTGTCGGGGTACTAAATAAAATCCAGAGAAAAAGTACCCCGGCTATGCCGGGGTATTGACGCCGCCGGAGACTGTTCCTATTGGTAAGCCCAGAATGAAAAACCCCCTTCTAAAAGGGGATTTGGTTTAAGGAGGATGACCATGACTTTTGGAAAACTGGCGAGGCGTCATTTTGACGGCCTATTGAACGAGGGTAATTTCTGGGACTGGGCCGAGGGCCGCACCCAGCTTTTGCCCGCCGTGGACGTGGAGGAGACCGAGGCCGAGTATTTGTTCAAGGCCGAGCTTCCGGGCTTGCGCAAGGAAGACGTCAAAATCTCCCTGTCCGATAATGTGTTGGAGATCTCGGGCGAGAAAAGGTCTGAGGAACGGGCCAAGGACCGGACCTACCATCGGGTGGAACGCTCTTATGGCGCTTTCCGCCGGACCTACGCGATTTCCAAACCCATCCAGGCGGATAAAATCGCCGCCCGCTATAAGGACGGCGTGCTGGAAATCACGGTTCCCAAGGCCGAAGAAGCTAAGCCCCGGGAAATCGAGATCAAGGTGCAGTAAACTCGCGGCCCCGCCGGCGGCGCCCGGCGGGCGGTCCAAGATCAAGATAAAAAATACCCCGGCCATGCCGGGGTATTTTTATTTTACGGTTTTGCGGATTCGTGTACCCTAGGTCCGCCGACTTTTCAAAGGCCGGCTAATTTCGGGGGTTTTCGATGGCTTCCTTGACGTTTTATTGCGCTTTCGTGCTGTTGGCCGCCTGGGCGGGCGCCGCGGTGCCTTTCTTTTTCCACCGCCAGGCGAAGACCCACCCCTTCCTCCATTTTTTCATCAGCTTCGGCGCCGGCATCATGCTGGGCGCGGCCTTCCTTCATTTGCTTCCCGACGCCTTCCATTTGGCCGGTCCTTCCGCCGGCAATTGGGTCTTAGGCGGGTTTCTTTTCTTGTTCCTCCTGGAGTCTTTCAGCTTTTCCCATCCTTGCGAGGAGGAGGAGCACGGCCACCACACCCATGCTTTGGGTTGGGTGGCGGTCTTAGGGCTGAGCCTCCACAACTTGGTGAACGGCGTGGCATTGGGCGCGGGCGCGCGCGTGCCGGCCATCGGGTGGGTGGTCTTCGCCGCCACGGTGGCGCATAAGGCGCCGGAATTCTTCTCCCTTTCCAGCATCCTCTTGGCCGGGAAGCGCTCCCGGACGCGGGTGGCCTGCCTGGTGCTTTTCGTTTCCTTGATGATCTTGGTGGGCGCTTTTTGTTCCAGTTACCTTCTGGCCCAAAGCGGACAGGAGGTCTTGGGGGCGGCGCTAGGTTTTTCCTGCGGCACCTTCATCCATTTGGCGGTGGTGGACTTGGCGCCCGAAATGCGCCAGCACCAAAGCCGCGTGGCCCACTTCGCGGCTTTTCTCTTGGGAGTGGCCCTGATGGCCCTGGCCGCGGTCCTCGAATAATCCTTTTTTGGCCGAAAGAGCCTTAAGTCCCGGCCTTAAAACGTTTCCAAGTTGCAGGAGCCTGGGGCGGCTGATACAATGCCCCGGTTTCGCCTGCAAGATCCCATTTCATCGTCAGGATTAGGAAATGCGCCTATTTTCAAGAATTTTAGGCATCGGGCTGATTTTGGCCCTGGTCTATTTCCTTTTAGTCGGATTGGGCCTGACCCACCTCTTTAAAGGCCACAAGCAACTCAAGAAAATCCTGGTCTTGAACGATTTTGAGTATCCGGATACCGATCTGGATTGGACCACCGGCGGCTATGTGAACGTGGAAAGCTCCACCGACAACCTGACCCACGGCAAGCGCTCGGCCAAGGCCTCTTATTTACTCTCGTCGCAGTTCAAGACCGAGCCCACCGCGGTTCCCACCGAGCCTCCGGCCCCCGCGCCCACAGTGGCCGCCCCGGTCAAGGCCGCCAAAGGCAAAGCTAAAAAAGGGAGGGCCGCCGCGCCGACGCCCACCCCCTTGCCTGAAAACACGCCGGTGCCGGTCGCGATGGCCACGCCCAATTGGCTGCCCGGGATGGTGTTGAGCACGGATTCGGTCACCAAGATCCCCTTGGTGGATTGGACGGGCTTCACGACCTTGAACGTGGACGCCTTCAATCCCCAGGATCGCCCGGTGACCTATCACTTGGAAGTGGCCGACGGCCGGGCTTTCCAATACAAGAGCTCCGGTGTTTTGACCCCCAAGAAGGTGACCAATGTTTCCGTCAATTTGGACGACATCGCCCAAGCCCGTTTGGATTTGTCCGCGATCCGCTCCTTGAGCCTGGCGGTGGAATGCCAGGGCAACAGCCTGCCTGTGGTGGTCTATTGGGATTACTTGCGGTTGGAGCAGGTCCCCACCGCGGCGCCGAAAAAGTAGCTTTCCCCCTTCTCAACTTATAAAAAGAAAGTCCCCGCCAGCGCGAACCCCGTTTGGGTGGTCAAGGGCAGGGAACCGTCGTTCAGGGGGAAGGTTTCCCCCAAGGTGAGCTCCCCGTCCACCTGCAGGTTCTCCCCGCGCCATCCCACGCCGCCCACCACGTTGGAAAGAAGCTTTTGGGTGAAGGGCGCCGAGCGGCCGAAGTCGATCTCATTGACCACCCCGATGCGCAGCGCCCAATCGGGCGAGATCCATTTTTCGCCCCCCAGGGCGGCTTGACAGCTGTTTTGGTTGGGCGGCGCTTCTTGGAGGTCGCCGGACGCCTCAGGACCCAGGGTGCCGCCCGCCAAAAAATCGCATTTCAATTGGAGCCCCACCAGGTAATCCTCCGGGGCTTCCAAACCGATCCCCGCAAGCGCCTCCCATTGGGTCTGGTGCAGGTCGGGGCCCGGGGCGCCGCCCGAACCATAGGTTTTTTCGTCCACCCCGGCGCACTGGAGGGACGCCCCCCATTTCAAATCCACGTCGCTGAAGTGCCAGCGGCCCTTGGCCGCGCCCGCCACCGAAAGGGTCTTTTGATCGGATAACGGGGAGGAAAAATCCGGGTACTGGGAAACCGCCGCCGAAGCGCTCTGGGTTAAATGGGTTTTGGATTCGCTCAAGTCCAGGCTCAGGCGGGCCTGAAGTTCCCCCGGCCTCTCGTAGAAAATCTCCCCGGTAAAACCCTGGGTTTGAAGGTCGAAAAGCCGGTGGAGCTTGAAAGGCGGTTGGCCGGACCCATAGAGGGTGAGGGTTTGATCGGGCTGATCCGGGGAAAGGGTTGAATGAAAGAACCCCCCGCCTTGCCAATGGGCGGCGGCGCTGTCCGCCCCCTCGGTGAAATGCCCCAGGGCACCCGCCTTTAGCTCCCATTGATTCTCGGAAGATTGCCCGCCCGAGAGGCTGACCCCCGAGGCGAAAACTCCCGGCGAGAAAGCCTGGTGGATTTGGGCGCTTTGGGTTTCCGCGCCCAGGGCGAGGGGTCCCAGGTTGTAGGCGGCGCGGGCGAAAAACAAGGAGCCGTCTTGGTTGAAAAGATCGCCGTCGCCGAAAGCCGGGGACTGGCGAAGGCCCGCCAGGTCCCCCGAGGCTTGCAGGGCCCACTGGGGCGACAGGAAAAGCTGCAAACCATGGTAACCGATAACCTTTGGGGCGGTTCCGGGCCGGGTGGTCAGGGTTTGTTGGGACCAGCCGGGGGTCTCAGCGGAGACGGCGGGGGTTTGGGAGGCGGTCCATTGGCCGGCGAGGTCCAGTCGGTTTTGGACGGGCAAGAGGCTTAAGCCGGCGGGATTGCCGTCGAGAAAGAGGTTCAAATCAGCGGTTTCATCGTTTACCACGGACGACAAGCCCCCCATGGACATCACCCGCAGTTCGGACGCGAAGAGGGCCGGGGCGGCTAGCGCCAAGGGGAGTAGCCAAGCGAGCGTCCGGCTGGCAAAGGGCATGGCTTTGTGGCCGATCAGGATCACGGGCGGAGTATAGCAGAGGGGAAGCGGGTTGCCGCCGCCCAAAAATCGGTTAAAATAAATCCAGAGCCCAATACCCCGGCGTCGGCCGGGGCTTTTCCAGCCGCGATTATTTTGGACTGCCTCCCAAAATCCGCGCTTGCCTCATTTGAAAATCCCGATCGCTTGAACCGAAAATCCGCGCGGCGCGGATTCTCATGGCCGGAGTTTGACGAAGGAACCCATGAAGACCCATACGCTGAAGCCCGTTCAAACCGGGGACATCATTGAAGTGGAAATCCAATCCCTCGCCTTCGGCGGGGACTCGGTCAGCCGTTACGAGGGCTTCGCCCTCTTCATCCGGGGCGGCTTGCCCGGCGAAAGGGTGAAGGTCAAGATCACCCAGGTCAAGGACCATTACGCCACGGGCGAGATCGTGGAGATCGCCCGTTTTTCGCCGGACCGGGTGGCCCCGCCCTGCCCCATCTTCGAGGAATGCGGCGGCTGCCAGTGGCAGCACCTCAATTACCCCAAGCAACTGCAGACCAAGCGCCAGTTCGTGGTGGACGCCCTTTCCCGCATCGGAAAGATGGACTCGGTCACGGTGGAACCCTGCCTGCCCTCCGAGGCCTCCTACGGCTACCGCAACAAGGCCATGCCGGTCTTGTCCATGCGCGAGGGCCGTTTCATCTCGGGCATCTACGAGCCCCGATCCCACAAACTGGTGCCTTACCAGCATTGCCCCATCCAGGGCGACGCCATCAATTCGCTCATCCAGAAAGTCCTCAAGAAAATCGACCTGGCGGGGCTGACGCCCTACCAGGAAAAAAAGCACGATGGGTTTTTGAGGCACTTGGCCATCCGCCAGGGTTTCGGCACCGGTGAGCTGCTCTTGGCTTTCGTCACCCGCGACCAACATCCCGAGGGCCGGGTGCACAAGACCACCTTATTGCCCGAACCCTTGGAAGGCATCCTGCCCCGATTGGCCCAGGAATTGATGGCGGAGACGCCCGGATTGGTGGGGGTCCTTCAAAACATCAACCCTTCACGCACCAACATCGTCTTCGGGCCCACGACCCAGACGCTGGCCGGTCGGGACCATTATTTCGAGAAGTTCGACGGGCTCACCCTCAAGGTCTCCCTCAAGTCCTTCCTGCAGGTGAACACCGCGCAAGCCCAGGTGCTCCATACCGTGGTGCGCGAGGCCTTGGGCGCGCCCGAGGGCCGCAAGAAATGGGGCACGGTGCTCGACCTTTATTCCGGCATCGGCACCTTGGCCCTGGCGGTGGCCGACCGCGCGGATTACGTGGTGGGCGCCGAGGAAGTGGCGCCGGCGGTGGAAGACGCCCGTGAGAACGCCGCGCTCAACCACAAGGACAACCTGGATTTTTTGGAAGGGGACGTGGCGGACCTGCTTTTGAAGCTCAAGGCCCAAGGCCTGCAGAAGATCGACGCGGCCATCTTGGACCCGCCCCGCAAGGGCGTCTTGCCCGAGGTGCTTTCGCGGCTGATCGCCTTGGGCCCCCAGCGGCTGGTTTATGTTTCCTGCGACCCGACCACCTTGGCCCGGGACTTGGCGCTTTTGGCCAAGCAGGGTTACCAAGTGGATTGGGCCCAGCCGCTGGACATGTTCCCCCAGACCTATCACGTGGAAACCATCGTGCGGCTCACCCGCACCGCGCCGCCCGCCCCCGAACCCCTGCCAGCCGCCGACGCCAAGCTGCCCGAGGAACCTTTCCGCCTGCCCAAACTCCCCAAGGTTTCCTTGAACGCCTTGGGCGGGGCCTTTTGGGCTTGGGGCGCGGCGCTTGGGTCCCTTTTGGCGAAGCCCAAAAGCTTCCAATGGCCGCTGGCCGTCGAGGAAGAAGGCCCGGCTGCCGGGGAGAATCCGGCGGCGCAGCAAGCCGCGGTGGAGCTTCCCGGGCAAGAGCTTTTGGTCGAATCGCCCCTGGAAGCCCCCCCCGCCGAGCCGCGGATCCCTTGGAAAAACCTCTTGGCCCACGGCACGCCCCGCTTTCCCTGGAATCCCCGTACTGCCGGGCTGTCGCTTTTGGCCCTCTTTGTGCTGGCGGGAGGGGGTTATTGGGCCGTCGCTGATTTGGCGCCCCTGGTGGGCCGTTCGCCCTTCCAAGTGAACACCATCCCCCAATTCATTCCCGACACGATCGCCATCATGCCCACCCGTAATTTCCTGCGCTATGAGATGGTGCCCTTCGAGGTGCGCATCCATCCCGAGGACATGCCGCACTTTTCCTCCATGCACGCCGTAGTGGAGGTTTTCCACGACGGCCAGCCGGTTCCCATGGTGGACGGCAAGACCCGGTTGTATTTAAAGAAAGATCCGGCCAATGCCCGCTTCATCGGCAATTGGCCCATTCCCTACAATCCCGTGCCCGGCACCTATACGGCCCAAATCGCCTTGACCGGCCCCCAATGGCCCGACCCGAAGGAATTCGAGTCGGCCTTTACCATCTCCCCCTTGAGGCCCTCGGGTTTGTTCCCCGGCTACTCGGCCCTCACCATGGAAGGCGGCAAACATCTTTTCAACGGCGTGGTTCCGCCGGTGGACGGCAGGGGCAACAGCTCGCTGGCCAACGCCATGGGTTGGGCCAAGTTCATGGGCGCCAACACTTATTGCTTCCTGGCCGGGCAGACTTCGGTTTGGGACAAACTCAATCCGAAGGATTTCCCCTTCAACCGCGGCGACCTGGAATTGGCCCACCGTTACGCGGCCGCGGCCCATGACCAGGGCCTCAAATTCGCCGCCTACATGACGACCTTCCGGGTGGTGGGGGACGGTTGGCAGCAGGCCCAGGACCACTACCACTTCACCATGGGTTACGACCGGGAATCGGACCAAGTGGTGCCCACGGATTTCATCTCGCTGGAAGACTCGGCCCGGCGCCAAGACATTTTGTCCCTGCTCAAGGAACTGGACAAGGACCCCAACATCGACATGATCGGCCTGGATTACGTGCGCACCGGGACCGGGGGATACGAGTTCGTGGACGAGTTCGTGCGCGATTTGAACGTGCCGGGCCCGGCGGACTATTGGTCCATGACCAAGGAGGAGCGCATCCATTGGCTGGCCCGCACGGTGGAATTGAAGGAAAACAAGGACGTGACCGCGCTCTTCGAGTGGTGGCGCGCCCACAAAGTGGCCATGACGCTCAAAAGCATTTTGGACGAGGCCAAGCTCTCCAAGCCCGTTTTCACCTTCACCCTGGGCTGGGACATGGGCCACCAGCACGGGCAGGACCCGGCCATGTTCGAGGACGCGGGCGTGAACTACAACCACATCATGCTTTACCAAAGCGACCGCAAGACCCTGGACCAGATGAACCAGCAATGGCCGGATTACATTTCCCGCAGCAACGGCATGTACGCCCTGGGCGAGATGGTGGACGAGAATTGGGTGCAGAACAGCCTGTCGCCCCCCGGGCCGGAGGAGCTTTATGACCGGGAGGTGGCCACCTTCCAAGCTTGGCAGCCGGTCAATGCGGGCATCGGCATGTTCTGGCACGACCTTTACCGCTTGATCTACGGGCAAAAGGGGCCCTATAGCGCCATGGAATGGGCGATCGCCGGCGGGAAGGCCTTCTCCCTGCTCCAACGCACCGAGGGCACCCTGCCTTTGGAAGTGGAACTGATCATCCCCAAGGAAGCCCCGGCGGGGGTTCCCATCCCGGTCAGCGTGGAAATCCACAACCATTCCATCAACGCGCTTTCGGGCATCGTGCTCCATCAAATCGACGCCTCCAAGGATTATGACCAGGACCTGGCCACCGTGGGGCCCTTCGACATTCCCGCGGGGGATTTGGTGCGGGTGAAGGACCTGACCCTGACCTTGCCCAAGGACAACCACCCCGAAAGGGACAACCGCTTCATGGCGGCGGTGGTCGCTGAAAAGCCGGGACAGCCCTTGAGGGCTTTTGATTTCGCCTATGTGAAGGCCCTGCCGCCGGGCAGCCCCGACAAGCCCACCGACATGCCCAAATCCGATGACGTGAAGCCGGCCAACGAATAAAAGCCCGTTGGGTTTATTGTGAAAATGGCCGGGACGGCCCCGGGGCCCCTGGAAGGGCGGTTTTTTTAGCACCCCGGCAACCGTTTTTAGTACAATGACCGGCGCTTTGTCTCATGAATTCCCCAGAGGGGTGGTTATGGCCTCGTCCAAATGGTTCTTGATCGCCGGGGGCGTTCTCGGCCTTTCCTTTTTGACCGGGTGCGGGGCGATTTTCATTAATGAGGGTTCCAAGCAGTATTCCCGCGCCGATGGGCTTGAAAACCCCAGCGAGAACAAGCCCAAAATAAACGTTCCCGCGGACCAACGCCGGATCAGCGATTTCCAAAATTCCAACACCAGCGTCAACTCCAAGCTTTTTGGGGCCAGCGGCGGCACTTTCATCGCCTTTTCCTTCGGCGGCAACAAGGTGAACAGCCCCTTTTTGGTTTCCGGCGGCGCCAATGGGGACGCCATGGCGGCCCATATCTATGGGACCCTGACCGACAAGGGGGACGCCACTTATCCTTCCTTTACCCTGTCCTGCCAATTCACCCAAGGCGGGCTTTATAACGCCGAAAACTTCAACGGCATCAAGTTCTACTATAAATGCCCCTCCAAGGACCAATCCTTGAAACGCCGCTTCGCCTTGGGTACCGCCGCCACCTTGCCGGCTTCCGGTGGGGGAACCTGCACGGCCAACTGTTTCGACCATTTCGGCGCAACGCTCAAGCCTTCCGAGGATTGGGTGGTTTATAACCTGAAATTCACCGAATTGACCCGTGAAGGCTGGGGCGCGCCGGTGACCCCGCCGGACTTGGTGGACCACCTGCAGGAATTCATCAACGCCTCCTGGAACAACAGCGCCAACAACGTGGCGGGCAGTTATCCCATCGATTTTTGGGTGGATGACGTCGAGTTCTTCTGACCGTTGGGAAGCTTTTAAACCGATTCATTAAGAGGAATGGTTTGACTTTTCGCGCTAAAAACTTACCCGGGGCCCTTCTTGTCCTGTTCTTTTTCGGCGCCTGGATCCAAGGCGCCCTCGCGGACCCCTTCGCCAACGTGGCCCCCAGCGAGGAGCTTTACCAAAGGGTCAAGAAGCTCGAGGCCTATGGTTTGCTCGACGCCCAGGACCAGGCCGTGCTGGACGCGGGCAAGCCCGTGACCCGCTTGGAGCTGGCTTTCTATACCGAGAAGGCCAAGGCCCGCCTGGAAGCGCCCCAACTGGCCCAACCCCAGCTGGCCACCCCCACGCCCCAGCCCATGCCCTCGCCGGTGATTTCCCTCCCGACGCCCCTGCCCACCCAGGCCCCTGCGCTGGTGGTGCCGCCGGGCGTGAAGCAGGAAATCGAGGACTTGCTCAAGCAATTAAGGGACGAATCGGTGCTTTTGAAGAGCCGCCTGAGCCTGGATGATGAGCGCATCAAGGACCAAGAAGCCGAGTTGGACAAGCTCAAGACCGTCCAGGACGAGGTGGACGAGATTTGGAAGAAAGCTAATAAGTCCTCCGGCATCCCGAACCTTTACACCAACATCAACATGCGGGTGGAGAATTTGAGCCTCTCCGGACCCCTGACCCAGGAAAACGCCACCCGCATCCTCCAGGAAGTTTACGTGGGGACCTATTCGGACCTGGGCGGCAAGGGAACCCTTTCGGCCGGCATCGGAGCCTTGATCCCCTTGGACGGCGCCAGCGCCTCCTACCAGCTTTTGGGCGTGGGCACCCAACCGGTCTCGATCTACATCGGCAACCCCAGCGTGACCTTCTTCACGTACGGCGACCTGGGCCGTTGGGACACCACCTTCGCGGTGGAAACCTACCAGCCCGACACCAGCTTCGGCTCCTTCAGCCGGGGCTTCGCCAACTACGCCATCAAGCGTTTCGAGGATCCCTTCGACATCAAGAACTTCAACGACGACAAGAACGCCAAAAACTGGGACGACTACATGAACCAGGTCAGCTACATCCCGGCCTATTCGATCTCCGCGGGGAACGTCCAATCGGCCAATGACCGGGTGTTCGACGGCATGTACCTGTCGGGCAAGGAAATCCCCTGGCTGGCCCAGGACGGGCGCATGTGGGTCTTGGTCGGCCGCATGGGCACCAGCCCGGCCCAAACCCAGCGTTGGGAAGAAGGCGCCAAGATCAAGCAACCCTGGGCCAACGGCCTGGTCACCACCTCGGTTTCCACCGAGTGGGTGAACGATAATTTCGGGGTCAATCCCGCGCCCGGCGCCGGAACCACCCAGGCCGCCCCGGACTTGAACTTGAAGGATTATGAGGCCGAAGTGAAGGTGGACTTGAGCCCCTTCACCCTGGACCTGGACGGCGGATTTTCATCCTTCTGGACGGGCGTGGACACGGCCCAGCCCAACACCTTCACCGCCGACTTGAAGCCCGTGGAAGCCGGGGCCTTTGAGGGCTCCTTGGCCTTCTATCCCTTCACGGTCTATGGTTTCGCCATCAGCGACGATTACGCCGACTTCCAGAGCCGGGTCACCATGAGCGGGCTCAACTTTTCCCGCTACGGGCTTTACTTCAGCCCTTCGGACTACAACGACGCCTTCGGGTCGGTGGGCGAGGTGGACAACCTGCAGAGCGACCGGTACGGCTGGCGGGTGAACTTCGGTTGGGACGGGCGCAAGCAGGACTGGATGAAATCCTGGCCTTCCTTCTTGGACACCTTCGTGGTGAACTTCGACTATTCCCAGAAGACCGAATATACCTCCGAGGTCAACAACCAAGCCAACCTGGCCTACAACGAAATCGAGCCCACCCAGATGCTGAGTTTCTACTATCCGGATGACGAAGGCCTCTGGGGCCTGAACATCTGGGGCAATTACTCGCCCAACGTGAACCCCGCGCGCCAGGATTACATCAACAACATCCAGGGCCTCCGCAACGACGGGGACGTCTTGAACGACGACGTGCGTTACCAGTTCCGCATGACCAACGAGCGCCTGCCGCTCATCATCCCTTACTACGATGCCGCCGGCGCCCCGGTGACCGATGGCAATGGCCACAATTTGTACTACCACATCACCAATTTGAAGAGCTACAACTACCTCACGCTCACCACCAAGATCAAACTGGACAAGTGGTTCAACCTGGCCGCGCCCCTGGACGCTTCCTTCTTCATGACCGACAACGTGGTGTCGGGGACGGCCGACCAGGCCAACTCCAACGGCACTTTGCCCGCGGGCGCCGATCCGGCCCACAACACCGAATTGCCCCTCTCGGGCGCCATCCCCAACCTGTTCGAGCAAAGGGTCTTCAGCGGCGCCTTGATGGTGAACCTGGTGGCCGACATCGACCTGTTGGGCGACATCGGGGTGGAAACCTGGCACAGCGCCTATACCTACCCCAAGGTGGACTACACCACCAACGAGTTCGGCTTGGGCGTGGCTTACGACATCCCCTGGTGCGGGGGAAAAATGGAATGCCGCTACAAGCACATCGACTTCCATGACAAGTTCGTGGCCAACAACGATTACTCGGGCGACCAGTTCTTCACCAAATTGAAGTTCATGTTTTAAGGGAACGGAATGAAAGCAACCGCCGCGCGAAAATTAAAAACCGCCCTTCTGGCCCTTTCCCTCGGGTCGGCGTCGCCCCTTTGGGCCGCCCATGGCCCGCTTTCGTCCGCCCAACGGGACGGTTGGATCAATTGGCAGGCCCAAGAGTTGGTGGACGCCGGGTGGGTGGGCGCGCCGGACGAGCCGTTGGAGAAGATGACCAACCTGCAGGTGGCCCAACTGACCGCCCAGGCCGCCCGGCGGGTGCTCCTGGCCCAGGCCGACCTCAACATGCTTCCGCCCCCCTTGCCCTCCGACCATTCGGCTTCCGACGCCGGGCCCGGCCTTCCGGCCCCCCTGGCCGCCGAATCCCCCGCGGGCGCCCCGGCCATGAGCCCCAACCAAAGCCTCCAGGACCTGGTGCAGGAATTCCGGGGTGAATTGGCCGCCATGGGAGTGGACCTGGACAAGCTGGAAGACCGCCTGGCCGACGCCCAGTCCCGCCAAGCGCTCTTCGCTTCCTTGCAACAGGATTACTTGAAGCGCACCGGCACCGACGTGAGCGGCTCCTCGCGCGGCTACATGTACAACTACCGGGGCATCGGCGCCGACGCCGTTTACCCGCCCATGGGCTACAACGCGGCCATGTTCCTGGAGATTGACTTGAAGAGCGTGCCCGTCCCCGACATCTTGTTCGACGCGCGCCTGAGGCTTTGGCGCTCCATCGGGATGTATTACCAGGATCCGGTCCAGCCCTCTTATCAACTGCGGTGGATTTCGCTCACCAGCTACAACGACTTCGGCAACATCCTGGCGGGGGATTTCTACAAGAGCTACACGCCCCTGACCCTTTGGAATTACGACGTGCCCCTCTACACCATGATCGAGCCTACTTCCTTCCACCGGGTGCGCCGGGACACCGAGGAGTTGGTTTACATGGACCAGACCCCCCATTGGCACCTGCGGGGCGTCCAATTCGACACCGGCAAGGATTGGGCCCAGGATCCGGTCTTGAGCGGCTTCAAGTACCAGCTCATGTCAGGCCTCATGAACGAGCCCGGCACCACGGGCGGTTCCGCGGTTTTTGGGAGCTATTACGCGGGCAGCCAGGCTTCCCTGGACTTGTTCCAGCACATCTTGGATTTGACCGCCACGGGGCTCACGCTCTTTGACGACTCTTCCAGCGCCAACGTGCCTTACCTGGCCTCCCAGCCTTCCACTTATCCCCGTTCCTATGAGATCGCCAGCCTCACGACCCAAACCACCATCCCCTTGGCCGACAAGGCGGACCTCATGGGTTCGATGGAAAACGCCTTGAGCGAGTATGACGATGACTACCACAATGCCTCGCGCACCTTCAAGGATTGGGCCCTCTTGGCCAAGGGTTCCTTGGACGTGGAAGGGGTCCACCTGAGCGCCAAATACCTGAACAACGGGCCCAACTTCTACTCGCCGGGCGCCCAAACCAACCACTACACTCCGGCCTCGGGTTCCCCGGGCTATTTGAGCACCAACCTGGGCAGCGAATTCAGCGGCTTGGACAGCGGCTTGCCCGGCTACCTCAACCAATTCGTCTTCCAAAACGTCAGCCGCCCCTTCTTCGCCCCCTATGACCGCCTGAGCGAGAATTTCCTGCCTTATGGGGACGCCTCGCCCAACCGCGAAGGCTTGATCTTGGGCTTCTCGGCCGAGTTGGGGGACAAGGGTTGGCTGAAACCCCAAGGTTCCTACGTGGTGTCGGGACAAGAAATCCAACCCAACCTGGTCCTGAACGCCGCGGGCACCGCCGCCGTGCCGGTGGACGGCCAGACCAGCCCCCGGACTTTTGGCGGTTACGAAGGCGCGCTCACCTTGGACTTCGCCAAGGCTTTCGCCTTGGACCACCAAACCTACGACCTCCAGGCCGATTACAAGCACCAGACCGATCAACTGGGCGGCGGGGGGAACCCCTTCACGGTCAACAGCCTCATCCTGGCCGGCGACTTCAACCTTCCGCTTCATTTCATCGACAGCGTGGTTTGGTCGGTGGCCTTCGAGCAGACCCAATCCACCGGCAGCGAGGAAGTTTCGGGCGGGAACCCCTCGACCTGGGCCAGCTATCCCTTCTACTTGGACAGCGGGGCCATCGGCAGCTACAGCTTGACGGCGCTCAACCTGACCCGCCAAACCTTGGCCTTCGGGGCCATGCTGCCCTTGGGCGACAAGATCGACTTCAGGGCCGATTATTTCCTCACCCATTTCAAATGGGCGGATGTCCCCGCCTATGACCGCAACGACCAAATTTTGAGGTTCACTTATGAAGCCCATTTCTAAGCTCGCCGCCCTGGCGGGGCTCCTCGGATTCGCGCTCTTAGGCAAGGCCTGGGCGGGCTCGGCCGATCTTTTCGCCGTCGTGCCGGCGGTGGACCCCACTTACGAAAAGCTGGGCCAGCTGGAGAAGGCGGGCTTGCTGCCCCCGGGAGCCTCGGGCGCGCCCCTGACCCGCTATGAGGTGGCGCGGGACATTGTTTCCGCCCAAGACCGTTACCGGGTGCTCGTGGTGGCCCAGGCCGACAGCAGCCTGCTCCCCTCGGTGGACGATTTGAACGCCGCCACCACTTCGGTGGCCCCGGCTGTCACGCCCACTGCCGCCGCCCCCGCCGCGCCGGTGACCGAATCCGACGAGGACCTGGCCAAGGCCGCCCTCACGCTCACCAGCCTCCAGGACGCCTACCAATATGAGCTTAAGGCCGTCCAGGCTTCCAAGGACGGCGTCTTGAAGGACGCCGACGGCATCAACGCCGCCCAGTACGACCTGTGGAAAAGGCTCAAGGGCATCGAGGAATATCCCACCGTGGCTTGGCATGGGCTGGGCAGGGCTTTTGAGATCTCCCGTTTGTATTACGGCGACACCTCGGCGCTGGGGCTCGACCACAACTCCACCCAAACCCTGAAGGCATACCTGGACTTCAAGCCCGAGGGCGTGGTGGACAAGCAAATCCGTTGGAACATCATCTTGCGGTACCAAAGCCAAATGGAATCCACCCAGGCGGCCTCCATCGACCTTTTGACCGTGCGCCGCGCCACCATGGACTACAACGCGCCCTGGCTTTCGGCCAACCTGGGGGATTTTGACGAGGCCTACACGCCCTTCACCCTCTGGAACCGCGACAATCTGGACCTGAAGTACATGCCCGAAATGATCGCCCGCCAGGACGACCTCCAAAAGTATGAGAGCTTCCTCAATGATGAGCCCAATTGGCCGCTGAGGGGCGCCCGGGTTTCCACCGCGCTTTTGTGGCCCGATTCCCAGATCCTGGACCGCTTCAGCGTCTCGGGCTTCGCCAGCCTCATCCGCAACGGCTTCAACGACACCACGGGCCAGGCCTTTTATTTCGGCCCCTCGGACTTTTCGGACTTCATCTTCGGCGCCAAGAGCGACCTCAAGTCGCGCCGCTGGTACCTGGGCGGGGCCTCGATCCAATTGGCCCTGGATACTTACGCGGTGGTCCTGGCCCAACCCCTGGGCACCAACACGCCGGGTTCCATTTA
>DATKNU010000187.1:0-8891 GCA_035541195.1 bacterium | reverse complement strand
GGCGCGGGAGGTGGCGCGGTTGGATGGGTCCCATCGGGTTTATTTTTCACCCTTCCAAGATTTCGCGTCACCCGAAACCCAGACATTACTTGACGAAGGTCGGAATGTTTTCATCCTCCGGGCGCAAAATCCCATTTATCTGCGTCCGGGAGAAAAGCCGGAGGATTTGGCGGTTTTGCTTCAAGTTGCCGACTTGAAAAATCGCGATCGGATCCAAAAAGAGTTCCCGCATACGGTTTGGTCGACCGTCAAAAGCAACCGGGAAGGGAACCCGGAGGTGCTTCGCATCGCTGAAATACCCGCGGCCGATGTCGCTTCGGCCCCCGGCAAGCTTTTTTACTTCCAATCCATCTCGGACGATGATTGGGTGCGCGACTTCACTGTGGGCTCCTACCTTTTGTATTCCGGGTTGACCGCCGAGGAGGACTTGGCGAAGTCGCCCTACGCCCCCATCCCGACGGATATGGGCGGGGACTTGGTCCAGATAAGGGGAAGGGTTGTATTCCCGAGCGGGGGAACCTTGCGGCTCAAGGTTACTTCGGCTAATTACGCGATTTTGTCCATGGACGGGAAAACCGTTCTTGATTTCAGGCCTTGGGTGAATGAAGAGACAATGGTGAAGACGCTAGAAGTATCCCCCGGGCCCCATTTGGTTTCCTATTTGGCCTTTTTACATATGGGCAATGAGATCCCCCAAATTAAAATGTCCTTGAATGGGCAGCCCGAGCAGTTGTTGGGGGCTCCCCTTGAAACCCTTGGCGAGGTTCCGGCGGGCGTTTCAGGATTTCATTTGGGCACGCCGTCTCATTGAGCTTCCGATAAAGTGATTTGAAAGAGGGGCTATGCGCCGCGATAAAAAGAAGGTGCTTTCCATCATCGTGCCGGTTTACAACGAGGAAAAGACGGTGGCCCTCATCCTGAAAACCGTGAGCCGGCTATCCTTGCCGGGCATCCAGAAAGATATCGTGGTGGTCAATGACGGCTCCTCGGACGGGACGGCCGCGGTGTTGAGAAAGATCAAGATCCCGGGTGTGCGCATTTTTCAACACGAGAAAAACCGGGGAAAGGGAGCGGCCATCCGCACCGCCATTCCCCACACCAGGGGTGATTTTGTCATCATCCAGGATGCGGACCTGGAGTATGACCCGAACGATTACCGGAAATTACTCGAGCCCCTCATCCAAGGAAGGGCGGACGTGGTTTATGGCTCCAGGTTCAGGGGAGTCCATCGGGCCTTCATGTTTTGGCATTCCCTGGGCAACAAGTTCCTGACCTTCGTGACCAATTTGCTTTACGACACCATCCTGACCGACATGGAAACCTGTTATAAGGTTTTTCGCGGTGAGGTGCTCCGCGGTTTGACCCTGAGGTCGGATCGTTTTGAGATCGAGCCCGAGATGACGGCGAAGATACTCAAGGCCAAGTGCCGGGTTTTTGAGGTGCCGATTTCCTACTCGGGCCGTGGATTTGAGGAAGGGAAGAAGATCACTTGGAAGGACGGATTCGGCGCCTTGGCCACCTTGGTGCGTTACCGGTTCTTGGACTAGGGCTGGGGCATAAACCCGCGCCCGGCGAAATGAAAAGGGCGGAGCAATAAAAAAGCCTGATCCCTTTGGGATCGGGCTTTTTTATTTGAACGGGTCTTATTGGTCGTCGGGTTTGGTGTGGCGGTGTTTCGTGGGGTCGGGCGTGGGGTCGGGCAGGGGATAATCGGCCGGCACGTCGGACCGGGTCGTTTCGGTGAAGCCGTATTTGGCGGCCAAGTGGGGTTCCACCCACATGCGCATGTTATAGCTCCCCATGTCGGACCAGACCTCCCGGTAAAGGATCCAGTTCTTCAAGTCGTTCCAATCCACCATGTCGGTCCGGGGGGACTCGAAGGGGTTAGGAATGAAATTCCGGAACAGCCAATCGAAAAAGAGGTCTGAATTCATGTCAGTGGAGGGGTAGCCCTTCTTGAACCAGGAAGGCACCCACCAAACCCGCAGTTTATACTTGCGGTTGACATAGCCCGCCTTGCTGAGGATGGGATAGGCCTGGGCGTCCGATTCGGTGGCCGTCAGGATGATCGGGTTGTCGGCGGCGGTGATGGTGGGCGGATGGCCCCGCCGTTGGTAATCCCGCAGGAACCAGGCGAAGGGCCAGGAGCATTTGTCCTCGATGGTCAAACCGATGTCCTTGCCGCCCGTCTCCCCGTAGGAAATTTTATCGATCCAATTGACCACTTCTTTACAGTCGTCCCCGGATTGGACGTAAACCAGGGGCTCCACCGGATTGGCCTCGTGGTAGAAGCTCAAAAGCACCGCCGAGTGCAGGGAATAGCTCAAGAGGACGCCGAACAACAGGAAGGCGGCCACTCGGGCGCCGCGCCAAATTTGGAGCGCGGGTTTGGCGCCCCAGAGGTCCCCGATGAAATAGGCGGTCAAGAGCAAGGACGGCAGGAGCGGATGGACGATGAGCCATGGCATCTTTTCGCCGGCCCAGGAAAAGAGGGCCAGAGAACCCAAATACCAGTAGCCCAAGAAGAGGGGCGTATTTTTGCGGTTGAAGAACCCATAATAAAGCAGGGCGACCGCCGAGAAAAAGAAAGAGACCATCTCATTGGCCGGCAGTTGGATGAGGTAGTAGTACCAAGGCTCGTCGCCGCGGTGGACGTCGTGCTGGTCCCACCAGTATTGCAGGCCGCCGAAGGCGCCGTTGTAGATGTCGAACACCAGGGTGTGGATCCGGGCCCCGAAATCCGCCTGGGCGGAGCCCACGGTGAAGAAGGTGGTGAAGAGCAGGGTGAAGACCAGCATGAAAAGCGTGAAGGCTCCCGAAAGGGCGGCGGCAGTGTTTTTCAACCACAGCCAACCAAACCTGAAAAAGAGGGCCAGGTAGGACAAGAGCAAGAGAAGGTCGAAAACCGCGGAGTTTCCCACGGATTGAAGGAAAGAAAGGCGCAAGGTGGCGACCGCCACGACCCACCAGAGCCCAAAGGCCAAGAGTTCCCATTTGAGGGCCTCAAATTCCAGGCCCAGGATGGCCGACCAAAGATTATTGGGCGCGCTGTTTTTATCCAGGGTTTTCCAGGACATGAAGAGGCGGAAAGCCGTGTAGAGGAAGGCGGAGCCCGCTAAAAGGAACAATACATAAAGATGGATGGGATCTTCCTTGGGCAGGACCAGTTGGGCCATAAGCCCGATCAGGGTCAGGCCCCCGGCCACCAATACGTCGAACCAAGGCAATAGCCGGATGAAAAGATAGGTGCCCACCACCGCAATGGTCAGGAAGATGGATTCCTTGGTGCAAAAGGCCACCGTAAAGCCCAAGGTGGCGATCCAAAAATCCAATGGTTGCCGGGAACGCAGGTAACGGAATAGGAAGACGATCATGGCGAAAGTGGCGCCCACCATGTAGGCGTCTTCCCGACAAAAACGGTCGAAATACATGAAGCTGGGCGAGGCCACAATCAAGAGGGTGGCCAGGAAGGCGCCGGCGCGGCCCAGGAAGGGGCCCATCAGCATGGCCAAGACCACCGTCAGCACGCCGAAGCTGGCCGCCAAATAGCGGGAAGTGGCGTCCGAAACCCCAAAGAGGTAATACATGAGCGCGTTGCCATGGAACTGGAAAGGCCCGTGCATCATGGGGTTATATTCATAATCCCCATCCTTAAACAATTGGAAGGAATAGAAGGCGTGCATGCTTTCGTCATGGTGGTGGGGTTTGGCCCCCAAATGATCGAAGCGGGTAAAGAGGGTGAGTAGGATCAAGCCCAGATAGGCGAGCTGCAACCAAGAAAAATTCAGGGTCAGCCCGGCAGGAGGGGCGGCTTCGAAGGCCGTCGCAACGGGGCTTTTTTTATCCTTCGGATCATTGGCCGCGGAGGGCTTGGGGGATTTGGAAGGCGCGGAAAGATTGGCTTTGGGGCTTTTTTCGGCGCCGGCTTCGGGCAACTTGGCCCCGCATTGTTCGCAAAAGCTGTTGGAGGCCGGATTTTTAGCGTTGCACTTCTGGCATATTTTAATCTCGGACATAGCTCTCCTTAAGAGAATAACGATTTTTTGCCGGGAACAAATGACGGGAAAGAAGGGCTAAATATACCCGTCATTTCCAGTCTTTGTCAATCAAGCGACTTTTGGCTTTCGTCATGGAATTGCGTTTCCCACAATAGAAATTCCGGCCATCCTTCATTACCCGAAATGAATTCCTTGGGTTACCGGATCGCGTCCTTACTTCTTTTTGCGCTTTTGGGTTTATCGTAAAAAGGCCAAAAACTTCGGCTTTTGAAAAAACGGGCCAGGGGCTAGGTTTGAATCAAATTGCAATTTCATTCAAGTTTGATAAACTCGAAGGGTCCCTTTTTCGACGCCTTGTGGCATCAAATCCATTTTTTAAGGTGGTTAGTTTTGGATTCAAAACGATTTCATGTTGGGCTTTTCGCCGTGATTTCAGCCCTTTTGGCCGGACCCTCGTTGGTTCTCGCGGACCAACCGGATTACTCTTCCGAACTGCTTTCCATCGGGGTTGGGGCCAGGCCCTTGGCCATGGGCGGGGCTTTCGTGGCGGCGGCTTCCGACGCGACCGCGGCTTATTGGAATCCGGCGGGCCTGGCTTTGATCGATGACGTTGAAATCACCACCATTCACGCCACCCAATCTTCCATCCAGGATTACGACTTTTTCAACGTGGCCTTCAATACCCAGGGCGCCGGAACCTATGCCTTGAGCTATATCCGGTTGAACGTGGGGGGGATCGACATCACGGGAAGCACGCCGACGGTTTTGGGTACGACCCAGGCCACGGAGCAAGCGGGCCTCATTTCCGGCGGTTGGCTTTTGGGCCGGGACCTGGCGGTGGGCGGCACCTTGAAGTTCTTGAAGGACGATGAGTACACGGCCTCGGCCTTCGGTTTTGGGTCCGATTTGGGGTTGCTTTATAAGCCGATGAAGGAACTTTCTTTTGGCATCAGCGCCCGGGATTATACGGGCGGTTCTTATATCCAATGGCAGAACACGCCGACCAATCCCACCCAGGTGCTTTCACCCAGCTTGAAAATCGGGGTTTCCTTTTCCAAGGAACTGGGGAAGCGGGTCAGCGAGAACGGGACCCTGATCCCCGACAGCACCCTCACGGCGGATTTTGACATGGATACCCTCTATATCAATAAGGGGTTGAACACCTATCACTTCGGGATGGAATATTGGTACCGCCAGTTCGTGGCCCTTCGGGCCGGGTTCCAATCCAATGGATTCAAATTCGATAGCGACGACCTGACCCTTTCCGCGGGGGTCGGCGTCTGGGTTTACTTGTTCGAGTTTGATTACGCCTTCGTCAACTATCAGATTTCGCCTACCCATTACCTGTCCTTGATCACCCGTCTCTAACCGGACCTTCGGCGAAAAAAGCTGCACAGGCAATTGGTTTTGTTTTATGATGCGTTGAGCTTGAGGTTTCAATCCCTCTCCTAGAGGCATTCATGCGATTCCTATCTTTGGCGGTTGGACTTTCCTTGTTTTCCCTTGGCTCGGCTTCTTGGGCCTTTTATGACGAGTCTTCCGCGGTGCAATCTCCCCTGCCTTTCTCCGTCCAAACCAAGAACCTGCTCAAGCCCCTTTTCAACGACCGAACCATTGTGGGCGGGCAGATCATCGCCTTGAAAAACGACCCCCATAAAAAATTCGCAGGCAATTATCTGGATATCGGCGCGGACGGCGGAATTCAAAAGGGGGATGTGTTCGCGGTGTTTACCCCGGACGGAGTGCCGGTGGGGTTCCTTCGAATCACCGAAATCCAAAACTACACCTCGGCCTTTGATTTCGTGGAATTGACCGTTGATCCTTCCGAAAACCTCATCGTGAAAAAAGTGCCCGTGGAAGTTCGCCGTCGCTTGCCCGAAAATCGGTGGATTTTCCCAACGGGATTCCATTCGGTGCGTATAGCCGCCGGCCCCAAAAAGAAGGCGCCCCCGGCCCCCGTTTTGCCCGCGCAAGCTTCCGCCGCTCCCGCGCCGCCTTCCTTGACCGTCGCCAATGGCTCCAATCCCGCTTTGCCGCCCTTGCCGGGCCAATCGACTTCCGCATCCGCTCTTCCGCCTTTGCCTGGGGCTTCCGCGGACAATAGCGGTCTGCCGCCCTTGCCCAGCCAGCCTGCCGCGGCCCCCATGGATAATTCGGGTTTGCCGCCCTTGCCCTCTTCGGGAGCCCTTCCATCCGGGGACAACAGCGGTCTGCCGCCCTTGCCCGCGGATAACACGAGCCCCAATACGGCTTTGCCGCCGGTGGGGAACAGCGCGGATGGCGGGCTGCCGCCCCTGCCGGGCGACAATGGCGCCGCCGTTCCCGCGCTTCCTGCCGCGGGTGCCTCCGACGCGGGCGGATTGCCGCCGCTTCCCGCGGCCGGGGATTCTTCCATGCCGTCCGCGCTTCCCCCCGCGGGAGACAGCGGCGGGTTGCCGCCCTTGCCTTCGGGCAATCCGAGCAACGACAACAGCTTGCCTCCCTTGCCCAGTTCCGAGCTTCCGGGCGTGAATCCTTCAGCCGACATGGCGGCTTTGCCGCCGGCGCCGGATTCCTCGTCGTCGCTTCCTGGAATGGATAGCTCGCTTCCCGCGGGGAATTTGCCGGGAGCGGACGGCCTTCCGCCTCTTCCGGGAGACAACACCATGGCCGCCCTTCCCCCTGCGGGGACTTTGCCCTCTGAGGGCAGCTTGCCCGCTTTGCCGGACACGGCTTCCTCGCTTCCGGGAATGGACAATAGTTTGCCGGCCCTGCCGGGTGACAATGCCGCCGCCCCTTCGATGGCGGCTCTGCCACCCGACATGAGCGGCGCTTCGGCCCCGCCGGCCTTGCCTGGCATGGACAACAGCTTGCCGGGCTTGCCGTCCGCGGACACTCCCGGGTCCATGGCCGCTTTGCCCGAGCCCCCGGCGGTTTCCTCTTCCTTGCCGGGAATGCCGGACAGCTCCCCCGCGGGGACCTTGCCTGCGACTCCCGATGTGGCCGCTTTGCCCGCGGTGCCTTCCAGCGACAATACTTTGCCCGCGGCCCTGCCGCCCACCTCTTTGGCGGAGTTGCCTCCCGCCCCAACGGACCAAGGGTTGCCCCCGGTCCCCGGCGAAGCCGCTCAACCGCCCGCCATTCCCTCGGATGTGGCCTCTTTGCCCGCCGCGCCGTCCCTCGGGACTTCTTCGCCGGATCAAACGCTTCCTGCCCTTCCGGGCGGCTCGGATTTGGGATCGGTGGGCAGCCTTCCCGTGGTCCCCAGCGTGGCCGCCGTCCCGGCGGGAAAGCCGGTGGATTCCATCCAGTTGAGCCTGCCGGCAGTTCCGTCCAACGTGCCGTCGGGGTTCGTACAAGATATCCCCACTTTTTCCTCGGATAGCCAAAAGCCGGCGGCTTGACCGGAACCTTTTCTTCTTAACCCCCGTCGAAGCTCTTATAATGTCCTGATGGCCCCAGCGGTCTATGGGAGCTTCCGGGAAAAGTTGAGAACCTCTTCATGCCTGTCCTAATTCGCTATTGTCTGCGGTCCTTGGGGCCGCCCTTCCTGGTCGCCACCCTGGTTTCCTTAGGCATTTTGGACCTTCTTTTTTCCACCCGTGATTTCATCGACGGGTTGCTCGTCAAGCACATCGGGGCGGGCAATTCCTTCCGCCTGCTTTTTTACATGCAACCCAGTTACCTGGTATTGGCCATTCCCATCGGCTATTTGACCGCGGTCTTGATGGTGTACGGGCGATTGAGCGGGGACCGCGAATTGATGGCCTCCGAAGCCTGCGGGGTCTCGCCTTATTTCCTTTTTTGGCCGGTGATCGCTTTTTCGTTGTTGTTCAGCGTCTTTTTGGTTTTTTTCATGGACAGCACCCTGCCTTGGGGGAATGTCTCGTGGCTGAAACTCCAGTACAAAGTCCTGTCCGAAAGGACCTCGGTGGCGATCCATAGCGGAACCTTCCTGAATGACTTCAACGGCTACGTGCTTTACGTGGGGGACAAGGACGAGAAGACCAACTTGTTGGAGCGGGTGGTGGTTCAACTCGTGAACGAGAACGGATATCCCAACCGCGTCATCGTTTCCCGGCAAGGGACCTTGAGCCAGGATCCCCGGACCGCCCATTTTTTGCTGAAGCTCGACCAAGGCACCCTCCAGCAGTTGGGGGAGCACCACCAACCCGATCCCGCCTCCTTGGTCCAGATCAAGTTTGATACCTGCGTGCTTGACATGGATTCCAAGCAGGTCCAAAACGGCGTGGGTGATTTCGAGGACCCCCGCAGCATGCATATCCGGGAATTGGGGGATCGGATCCGCGGTGAAAAAGAGAAAAAAATGGACACCCGCTACGACGAGGTGGAGTTCCACAAGAAGTTTTCCATCCCTTTTTCGGCCCTGGCCTTCGCCTTCATCGGCATCCCCCTGGGGATGCGGGCCAAGTCCGGATCGGTCTTGAGCCCGGTTTTGGCGGTGATTTTGGTGGTCATTTATGAGCTCTTCATCATGTATGGCCAGGCCGGGGGGCCGATGGGACTCATTTCGCCTTTTTGGGCCATGTGGCTCCCCAATTTGTTTTTAACCCTGGTGGGCTTGTCCCTGCTGCCTTATTTCTTTTCTGGCCTATTTCGGCGTTCGGGCCAATCCCGCGTCGGCCCCTTCCGGTGGAAAATGGTCCTGGCGATTTGCGGATGGGCCCTGGCCGCCCCGGGAACCTGGGCGGCCAGCTCGTCCCTGGGCTCCTCGGTCCACCTGCAGGCGGACCGGATTGAGTATTTACGGGACCAAGGGCTAGTGGTGGCCAAGGGACGCGTGCACCTGACGCAAGACCAGACCTCGCTCTTTTCCGATAATTTGCGTTATGACACGGCGGCGAAGGAAGTGGACGCCACCGGGCACGTGGTTTTCCAGCAAGGGGCCCAGGA
>DATKNU010000186.1:0-3808 GCA_035541195.1 bacterium | reverse complement strand
GGCCCCGGACCCCGTCGGGACTTCGCCCTCCGGGAATGCGTCCGGGACTACCCAATTATCAGGATTGCCTGAGCGTCCGTTAGTTAGATAACTCACGGCTTGCTTCAGATTGGCCGTTCAGGCCCCGGACCCCGTCGGGACTTCGCCCTCCGGGAATGCGTCCGGGACTACCCAATGGACCGGCTCTGTTTAGAAATGCTTTATTAACATAAACCCGGCTTGGCTTAAATGGGCCGTTCAGGCCACTGGTGCCTGGGGTAGCGCCTCGAAAGCTCCTTGCGGGCCTGGGGATAGTGTCTTTCCCAAAATCCCGCCAGGTCGCTGGTGATCTGCACGGGCTTCTTGCCGGGCGTGAGCAGGTGCAGGACCACCGGAACCTTGCCGTTGGCCAAGGCCGGGCCTTGTTTCATCCCAAAAAAATCCTGGATGCGTGATTCGGCCCATGGCGGCTTTCCGGCCTCGTAATAAATGGGGGCCCGGCGGCCGCCGGCCAGGGTGATGAAGCCGGGCGCCAATTTCTCAAGCAAGGACCGCCCCGAAGGGGATAGCCTTGCCTTGAGCGCCTCCACCAAGCCGGCTTGCTTCAAGTCCGAAAGGCTGCGGCACCCTTCGCTCAAGTCCCGAAGGGTTTCTTCCACTTGCTCCGGCGTGAAGGCCCGCAGATCGCCCGTGTGCTGGGCGGCGAAAGCCACCCGGTTCAGGAATTGGGAAAGCTCGTCCGGGTCCGCGTAGGCTTGGGGCCCGGCGGCCAGGGCTTCCTTGACCAAAAGGGCCCGGGCCTCAGGGCCAAAGGCCGAGGGGGGCAGGACCTTCTCGTCTAGCACCAATTGGCCGTAGAGCAGGCGTTGGGACACGTTCACCCTTTGGGCTTTCCCGTCCCATTCCACGGCCTGCTCTTCCTTGATCTCGTCCATGAAAAGGTCGAGCAACCAGTCGGCGGACAGGGGCGCCAGGGACCGGGCCTTCACGAGGGTCTTGCCGCCCTGTTGGGTTTCCTGGGCTTCCACCACGACGAAATAGTCGTGGGCCCGGGTGAGGGGGCTATCGGAGACTTGGGCGCTGCCGCCCGAGGACAGGACCAGCTCTTTTTTGCCGCTGGGATGGCGGTTGGCGGCCGGGTCCCCGGCGCGCAGTTTCCCCACCCGGTCCGGGAAAGCCGCCAGCAGGCACTTGGCCAGGGCTTCCTCGACCTTGTCATTGGGCCGGCCGGCTGGGCTTTGGTTTCCCAGGCCCAAGAGGCCGGCCAATTGTTCTTCCAGCCGCTTGGACTCAAAACCCGGTTGGTATTTTTTGAGTTCCTCCAAAAGATCCTCACCGCCCGCCCGCTCCTCGCTAATGAGCGCGGCCAAGCGGCAAGCCAAGCGGGCCACCGGGGGTTCGGCGGAGGCCTGGGCCTCCAAAAGCAACTTGGAAAGCCGGGGCGCCAAGGGGAAGGAAGCCATGCGGCGGCCGGTTTCGGTCAGGCGGTTTTGGGGGTCCAAAGCGCCCAGGCGCTTGAGCAGGCCCAAGGCGGTGGCCAGCGCGGATTCGGAGGGCTTGAGGAACCAGGGGAACTGTTCCAGGTCCTCCACGCCGAGTTTCTTCAAGTCCAGCAGGCTCTTGGAAAGATCCGATCGTAAAAGCTCGGGCAGGTCGAAAGCGGCCCGGTGCTCGTAATCGAATTTGGAGTAAAGCCGCACGCAAAAGCCCTCCTGCAGCCGCCCGGCGCGGCCCGTTCTTTGGGCGGCGGAAGCTTGGCTGGCGGGCACGGTGACCAGGCTCGGCAGGCCCGACCAGCCCGAGACCCTGGATTGGCGGGTGAGGCCCGAGTCAATGACCGAGGTGACGCCGGGGACCGTCAGGGAAGTCTCGGCCACATTGGTGGAAAGGATGACCTTGCGGCCCGGGGTGGGTTTGAGCACGGCCTGTTGTTCTTCCACGGGCAGGTCGCCATAGAGGGCATGCACCTCGCCGAAATCCTTGAGCGCCCCTTGGCAGCGGCGGATCTCGCCAAGGCCCGGCAGGAAGACCAAGGTGGTCCCCGTGACGCCTTGGTGGTTGAGGCGGCGCAAGGCGCCCTTCACCTTGAGGCTTAAGTCCTGGTGTTCGGGTTGGGGCAGGTACTCCAGGCCCACCGGGAAGATGCGGCCCTTACTGGCGAAAATCGGCGCGCCGCCCAAGTATTCCGAAAGCGCCCCGGCGTCCAGGGTGGCGCTCATGACCAGGAGCCGCAGGTCCGGCCTTTTTTCCAGTTGGAGGCGGCGCAGCCAAGCCAAGCCCAGCTCAAGCGCCAGGCTCCTTTCGTGGAATTCGTCCAGCACGACGGCGGCGACCTTCGCCAAGCCGGGGTCGGCTTGGGCCAGGGGAAGCAGCATCCCGTCGGTCATGAACTTCAGGCGGGTTTGGGGCCCGGTCTTGTTTTCGAAGCGGAATTGATAGCCCACGGCTTTCCCGGCCTCGGGCCCCAGTTCCTCGGCCACCCGCAGGGCGGCCATTTTGGCGGCCAAGCGCCGCGGTTGGAGCACCCAAATTTCCTTGCCCCCCGCGAAGGGCGCGCCAAGCAGGGCCGGGGGAACCCGGGTGGTTTTGCCCGCGCCGGGTTCGGCGGTGATGACGGCGGTGTTTTTCCCTTCCAGGGCCGCCAGCAGGTCCGGGATCAGGCTGTCGATGGGAAGCGTCGGGTTCATGGCCGACTATTTTGGCACGGTTTGGAAAAGGGAAAAGGGCTTTCTTGCCCTTTAGGCGGGCTTAAGGCCAAAAGCTTCCGCCAGCAAACGATAAGATTCCCGGCGGTCCTGGTGGTCGTGGGTGACGGTGAGGATCATGAGTTCCCGCGTACCGGCCTTTTCAGCCAAGTCGGTCAATTGCGCTTTCACCTTGTCCACGGAGCCCACGAACATGCGCCGGCGGTTTTGCCGCACGATCTCCAGTTCCGGGGGGCTATAGGGGTAATCCCGGGCTTCTTGGGGCGTGGGATAAAGGGCCCTTTTGCCTTGGGCAAGGCGCAGCCTGGCCAAATCCATGACGGCGGCCAACTCCTCGGCCCTTTCGTCGGTTGGGGCGCAGAGGGCCAGGACGCCGATCAAGGATCGTCCCGAAGCGCCATCGGGCAGGGATTCCCGGTAGAGCCTCATGGACTCAAAGACCGGCTCGGCGTGGATGTGGTGGGCGAAAGCGTAACCCAGGCCCAATTGCCCGGCGAGGGAAGCGGTGGCCCCGCTGGAACTGAGGAGCCAAAGCTCGGGCGTTTTCACGTCGGCGGGGACGGCGGTGATGGGGCGGTAAGGGTGCCCGTCCGGAAAGGCGCCGCCGAAAAAACAAAGCAGGTCGCCCAGGCGCTCGGGGAAATCATCCTTGTAAACCGCTTCGGGGGAGCGGCGCAAGGCCTGGGCGGTGAGCGAATCGGTGCCGGGCGCGCGGCCCAAGCCCAGGTCAATGCGGCCCGGATAGAGGGCTTCCAAAAGCCGGAAAGTCTCGGCCACCTTCAGCGGGGTATGGTTGGGAAGCATGATGCCCCCCGCGCCCACCCGCAGGCGCTTCGTGGCGCCCGCCACTTGGCCGATCATGATCTCGGGGGCGGAACTGGCCAGCCCGGGGAAATTATGGTGCTCGGCCAGCCAGTAACGGTGGTAACCCAATTGTTCGGTGAAACGGGCCAAGTCCAAGGTGTTTTGAAGGGCCTGGGAACTGGTCGAGCCGGCCGGGACGGGGCACAGGTCCAAGACGGAAAGCTTTAAGGGGGGATTCATCCCCTCAAAATGGGACGAAGGCCCTTTTTTAGCAAGGGCCGTTAGGAGGTGTATTTCGCCAGGAACCGGGGGGCCAGGAC
>DATKNU010000185.1:0-5473 GCA_035541195.1 bacterium | reverse complement strand
GACCCGCAGGATCCGGGAAAAAAGGGCGCCATTGTTGATGTCCCGGAAGTCCACGCCCATCCGCAAGGGGTTGTCGTAATTGAAGATGCAGTTGGCGTTGAACTGCCAGTCGTCCATCAGCACGTCGTTCACCTCGAGGTTGAAGACCAAGGAGGAGGTCAAGGCGAAGGAGGCGCCCCCGAAAAGCCCCAAGTCGTCCGCGGTGTTGAAATGGTCGAAGGTGACCGCGTTCACGCCCCCATGCAGTTGGATGAAGCCCGCGTCCGGCAGTTCCTTGCTGGCCACCGCGTAAAAGCCCTTTTGGAGCCCGGGGAAAAAACGCCCCCCCGATTGGGTGCCGTAACCCCGGCCGTCATAAGCCAAGGCCAGGGAAAAGGGGGTCTTACGCTCGTCCAAGAGCTTGACCTTGAAAAAGAGCCCGGGGGTTTGAACCTCGATGTCGCCGGTGCCCACCACGTGGGTGGCGTTGCCCGAGAAGCCGAACATCAGCAGGTCTTTGAAGCCGATGTTCCCCCTCAGGAAAAGGCCTCCCTGCTCATACATGCGCATGATGAGGTCGTAGCCGCCATGGGGCAGGATATAGGCCGTGGGGGCTTCCACCATCTCGTAGTTGGTCGGTCCCGCCGCCAGGTCCCCGGCCGCCCAAGCGGGGCCGGAAAGCAGCATCAGAAGCGCGGTCATGGAGTGTTTGAGGGATTTAACGGGCGGCCTCCTTTTTCAACGATTTTAAGCCCAAAGGGCCCATTGTCAACGGAACCGGCTAATACTTTTCGATGAAGACCCGCTCGACCTTGGGGATGGTGCGCCCCAAAAACCGTTGGGCATGCTCCTTGAACTTGCGGGACAGGTCGCTGACGTAATAGGACCCGCCGCCGTGCCCGGCCAATTCGATGCCGTGGGACTCCAGGTTTCGGTGGAGGCTTCGGGCGGTTTCTTCCGCCGAATCCACGATGCGCACCTTGGGGCCCGCCACCTTGGCCAGGGTTTTGCGCAGCAGGGGATAATGGGTGCAGCCCAGGAGCAACGTATCCACCCCGGCCCGGAGGACCGGCCTCAAATATTCCCGAACCACTTCCTCGGCCAAAGGCCCGGTCAACTTCCCCTCCTCCACCAAGGGCACGAAAAGCGGGCAGGCCTGGGCCGCCACCTTGATCTTGGGGTTCAAGGCGTGGATGGCCTCGGGGTAAGCCTTGGAATAAATGGTGCCTTCGGTGCCGATGACCCCGATCTTGCCGTTGCGGGTGACCTCCACGGCGGCGTAGGCGCCCGGCTCGATCACGCCCAAAATGGGGATGTCGAATTCACGGCGCAGGGTCTTCAGGGCCCAAGCCGAGGAGGTGTTGCAGGCCACCACCACCGCCTTCACTTTTTCCTTCTTCAGCAGGAAGCGGACGATCTGGCGGGAATAGCGCAGGATGGTCTCCGGGGCCTTGGTGCCGTAAGGAATGCGGGCCGTGTCGCCGAAATAAGCGAGCTTCTCGCGGGGCAGTTCCTTGCGGATGGCCTTGACCACCGTCAGGCCGCCCAATCCCGAGTCGAAGACGCCGATGGGTCGTGACTTCACTTCACGCTCCTAGAAAATGGTCTCAAAGCCTTTCGCCCGACCCGATGGGATAACCCACCGACCAGTCGGGCTCGCCGCCAAGCTTCCGGGCCAAAGGGGCCCAGCGGGCGTCCAGCCGCGCGGCCAACTGATAAAGATAGGCGCTGGTCCCCGGGTCCCAATTGCCCGAGAAGCCCTTCACGCCGGCCTCCCGCCGCTTGGCGTCAAAGGCCACCGTGGAATGGACGAATTCCACATGGCCTTTTTTCCCCGCCGCGTAAGGCGCGAGCCATTCCAGGGCCTTTTCCAGCGAGGCTCCCCGGGTGTTCTTCAAATGATACCAGTCCTGTCCATGGGCCTTCGCCGCCAAGGCCGCCATGGCCAAAGGCTCCAGGTCATAAACGGTGTAATGAATCGCGTCCCGCTCGGCATAGTCGATGGTCGACCCATCGGCGTTTAAATTCACCTCAAGTTGCTTTTGGTAAGCGGCCTCGGCGCGGGAAATAAGGCCCGGATCGCCCAGGGCGAAAGCCGCCAAGGCCGCCAATTTCACCCGGTGGCTCTGCCAATTGTTGGTTCGGGTCCCTTCCATCGTGATGTTCTTCCCCGCCAGGTAACCCTCGGCCATGTCCTTGAGGAAGTCCCGCATCTTTTTGCGGGTCGGTTCCTCCATCGAAGCGCCCGCCAAATCCCATCCCAAAATAAAGGAGTCAAAGCGGGTTTCGTCGATCGGGTTAAAGCTGGGGTGGTAAACCGAAAGCCATGCCCCGTAATAAGCCCGGCAGGCCTTCAAGTAAAGGTCTTTTCCCGTCACCCGCCAAGCCAAGCCCAAGTCGAGCATCGCCTCCATGTCCTTGAGGGACTCGAAGCTTTCGTCGTAAATGCCCTGGTGCGGGAGCGTCCCTTCCACGTGAAGGGTGGCGCGGGCCCGGGGGGGCCTGGCCGCCGCTTGGTCGGCGCTAAGAAGAAAGGGAGCCCGGTCCGCCGCCGGGGGCGCGAAATGGGACTGGGGACCGAAAAAAGCGAAGCCCTGGGCGCCCGCCGGGCCCAAGCCCGCCATCCAAAACCCCAAGGCCAGCGCGAGGACGCCCCGCCTCAAGGGCGGCGCTTCTTGGCTTGTTGGGGACCGCTGTCCTTCAAAAGCTTGTAGTCGATCGAATCGACCAAGGCTTCCCAGGAGGCCTCGATGATGTTTTCGGAAACACCCACCGTGCCCCAACTGTCCTTGCCGTCCTGGCTCTCGATGAGCACCCGCACCTTGGCGGCCGTGCCGTCCTTGGCGTCCAAGACCCTGACCTTGAAGTCGGTCAGGCGCACGTCTTTGAGCTTGGGATAGAACTTGGTCAGGGCCTTGCGCAGGGCCTGGTCCAAGGCGTTGATGGGGCCGTCGCCCTCACCCACGGTGTTTTCCAGGACGCCGTTGACCTTCACCTTCAGGGTGGCCTCGGAGACCAGCGAACCCTCGTTGCGGTTTTCCACGATCACCCGGAAACCCACCAAGTCGAAGAAACTGCGGTGTTGGCCCAGCGCCTTCTTGAGCAAGAGGTCGAAGGAAGCCTCCGCCCCCTCGAACTGGTAGCCCTCGCTTTCCATGCGCTTGACCTTGTCGATGACTTCCCGGGCCTCGGACTTGTCCTTGTTAAGCTTCAGGTTCTTTCCCTGGGCCTTGTGCAGGACCACGGCCAAGCCCGCCTGGTCGGACATGAGGATGTTGCGGGCGTTGCCCACCCGCTCGGGATTGATGTGCTCGTAGGTCTTCGCCGCCTTGTTGACGGCCGCGATATGGACCCCCGCCTTATGGGCGAAGGCGCTCTTGCCCACGTAGGGCGCGTTGTCGCGCGGGTGCAGGTTGCAGATCTCGTCGACCTTGCGGGACACCTCGGTCAAACGCTCCAGGTGGATGGGTTTCACGAAGGAAGCCCCGTACTTGAGGGCCAGGTTGGGAATGATCGAGGTCAAATTGGTGTTGCCGGTGCGCTCGCCGTAGCCGTTCACGCAGCCTTGGATTTGGGTCACGCCGGCCGCCACCGCCGCGTGGCTGTTGGCCACCGCCAGGTCGCCGTCATTGTGGCAATGGATGCCGAGGGCCGCCCCCGGAAAGCGCTGGCGCACCCGGGTGACCACCGCGTCCACGTCCTCGGGCAGGGACCCGCCGTTGGTGTCGCACAAGACCAGGCAATCCGCGCCGCCCGCCAGGGCCGCTTCCAGGCACTTGAGGGCGTATTCGGGGTTGGCCTTGTAGCCGTCGAAAAAATGCTCGGCGTCGTAGAACATCTCGTCCACCCGGGACTTGAGGAACTTGACCGAATCCTCGATGAGGTCCAGGTTCTCCTGCAGGGAAATCTTGAGGGCCTGCTCCACGTGGAAATCCCAGCTCTTGCCGAAGATGGTGACCGTGGAAACGCCGGCCTTGACCAGGTTGACCAGCACCGGGTCCTGGGAAGCCTTGCGGTGGGCCCTTCGCGTCATGCCGAACACCGAGAGTTTGGCGTTCTTGAGCCTCAGCTTTTTCGCCTCCTTGAAAAAGGCGTCGTCCTTGGGATTGGCGCCGGGCCAGCCGCCCTCGATGTAATGGAGCCCCAGGCTGTCCAGGGCTTCCGCCAAGCGCAGCTTGTCCTTCACCGACAGGTTGATGCCCTGGGTTTGGGGCCCTTCCCTCAGGAGGGCGTCATAAAGGACGAGCTTTTCGCTCAAGACTTGCCCCCCACCTTGTCCAGGCGGAATTTCTTGTGGATGGCGTTGACGGCCTTGGCCACGTCCTTCTGGTCGATGATGACCGAGATCTTGATTTCGGAGGTGGAGATCATCTCGATGTTGACGCCTTCCTCGGCCAAGGCCTTGAACATGCCGGCGGCCACGCCCGAATGGGAACGCATGCCCACCCCGATGACCGAGACTTTCGCGATGTCCTCGTCGGCGATGACGCCCGCGGGCTTGAGGGTCTTGGCGGCCAGCTGCACCACCTTCATGGCCTTCTTGAACTCGCCCTTGTCCACCGTGAAGGAAACGTCCGAATGGCCCTTTTCCCCGATGTTCTGGATGATCATGTCCACGTTCACGCCGGCGGCGCCGAGCTTGGAAAAGAGGATGGACGCCACGCCGGGCCGGTCGGGCACGCCGCGCACCGTGATCTTGGCCTCGTTCTTGTTGTAGGTCACCCCGCTGATGACCACCTTTTCCATGGCTTTGGTCTCATGCATGACGATCGTCCCTTCCTTTTCGTTGAATGTGGGCCGCACGTGGATTTTGATGTCGAAATTCTTGGCGAATTCCACCGAGCGGGCGTTCAGGACCTGGGCCCCCGCGCTGGCCATCTCGAGCATCTCATCGTAGCTGATGGCCGAGAGCTTTCTGGCGTTTTTCACGATGCCCGGATTGGCTGTGAAGACGCCGTCCACATCCTTATAAAACTCGCAAACGTCGGCCTTGAGGGCCGCCGCGATGGCCACGGCGGTCAGGTCGCTGCCGCCCCGGCCCAGGGTGGTGATCTCATGCTCCTTGTTCTCGCCCTGGAACCCGGCCACGATGACCACTTTGCCGCTGTTGAGGGCCTTGCGCAGGGTCGAATCCCCCACCTTGACGATGCGGGCCCGGCCATAGGCGCTGTCGGTGACGATGCCCACCTGGGGCCCGGTGAAGGAGATGGCGTCGCAGCCCAGGCTCTTGAGGGCGATGGCCAGGAGCGCGATCGATTGTTGTTCCCCGGTGGCGAGCAACACGTCCATTTCCCGCTCGTCGGGCTCGTCGGTGATCTGATGGGCCAGGGTGATGAGCTCGTCGGTCGTGTCCCCGGGGGCGGACACCACCACCACGATTTGGTTTCCGGCCTTGCGGCTCTTGGCCACCCGCTTGGCCACTTCCAGCATCTTGGCGGCGTCGGCCACCGAGGAACCGCCGAACTTTTGGACGATGAGTGCCAAATTAAATCCC
>DATKNU010000184.1:0-4170 GCA_035541195.1 bacterium | reverse complement strand
CTTCGGACTTTTGCAAGATTTCACGACTCAAGGACTCAACGGGGCTGCGGAAGCGGTCAAGCCTTTTTCACCTCTCATCCCCGCCTTCCTGACTTCCGGTATATCCCTATCACCCCCGGGAATCGTTTCCCGTTCAAATTTCCCGGCCACAACCCGGTTTTTCGCGAAAAAAATGCGGGAGGATATTGACACCAGTGCTGATAATCAGTATTACTGACGATCTCAAATTGAGGAGTCTCAATGACGCCGATCATCAAACTCAAACAAGGCATGCCCCCGGGCCACGAAATCCCCAACGTGGTCCTGGACCGGATGGGTTTTCTGCTGAACCGTTCCGCCCAGAAATTCCGCGAAGTCACCGAGGAAGCCCTCAGGCCCCATGGCTTGACCGGCAAGCATGTGGGACTCATGGTCCTTATCCGGGAAAGGGGCGCCCTGCCCCAGCAGGAAATCGGAAAGTGCCTGCATGTGGACCGGACGACCATGGTAGCCTTCGTGGATGATTTGGAGCGCTTGGGGCTCGTGGAGCGCAAGGCCCATCCGGACGACCGCCGGGCCCACGCCATTGAGCTGACACCCAAGGGGAAGGACCTGCTCCCCAAGGCCCTCCAGTTGGGGATGGCCGCGGAGCGGAAATTCCTCTCGGCCCTTCCCCCGGCGGACCGGAAGACTCTGGGTCGCATCCTCAAACGGCTGGTTTTGCATCACCATCTTCAGGAAGCCCAACAGGCGAGGTGAAAATGAAATCCTATCCATGCTTAGCCGCCTTATTTCTTTTGGCTGTCGGACAGCTTCCCGCCCTGGCCGCCCAGGACGTCGCCGCCGGCGCTTCCTTGACCCTCGAGGCCGCCCAAAAAGAGGCCCTGGTGAACTCCCCTGTTTACCGCCGCTCCCAGGACGCGGAACAAGAGGCGGGCTGGGGGCAGTTGGAAGCCATCTCGGATGGTTTCCTTCCCCACCTCCGGGTGAAAGGCCAGTACTTCCTGCCTGATCCCGAATACTCCAACTTGCACGTAGCCTTTCCCGGTTCCTCCCAACCCATCACCTTCCCGGGCATCTACCCCGAGAAAACCCTCAGCCTCGACGCGGACTTGGACCTGTTCGACGGTTTCAAAAACGTCCACAAGCTGGACGCGGCCAATAACAGCCACCAAGCCGCCAAAATCCTTTCGGATTGGGCCTGGCTCCAACTGCAGGAGGAAATCCGTCTGAAGTTCAACCAAGTCCTGGCGGCCAAACTGCTTTCGGACATGGCCGACCAGAACGTAAAGACCCTGGAGGACCACCTGCGCATCGTCCAGGACCAGTTGGATAACGGCCAGGCCACGAAGTATGACGTGCTCCGGGTGGACGTCCAGCTTTCGGAGGCCAAGTCCGACCAGATCTCGGCCCATGACAGCGAGGCCCTGGCCCGCTCGGCCCTCACGCAGGCCATGGGCCTCAAAAGCGACGACCGGTCCCTTTCGGGAGAACTTCCGGTCTTGGACGCCGACGCGCTTCTGAAGAACGTCTCCTCAATTCAATTAAAGGAAAGCCCCCAACTCCGCGCCAAAGAGCTTTTGGCCCGAGCCGCCGAGGACCAAAGCGCGGCGGCCCACGCTTTCTGGTTTCCCCGCCTCTCGGTCATCGGCGAATACCAGTGGTACAACAGCCCCGACTATATTGGCGGGCTGGTGGACAACGACAATTTCCGCAACGCCTATTTCCTGGGTGCTTCCGCCAGTTGGGACCTGCTGGATGGGGGCCTCTCGGTGGCCAAGGCCAACGAGGCCGGCGAAAGAGCCCAGCAGGCCGGAGACGATTACCAATCAGCCCAGTTGCAAATTCCCTATGAGTTCGACCTTTGGAAAAGGCGGCTGGTTTCCAGCGTGTCCCTTTACAAGGCTAAGCTGACGGATGTGGACAAGGCCAAGGAAAGCGCCCGACTGGCCACCGTAGGTTTCAAGGCGGGCACCCGCACCACCACCGACGTGTTGGACGCGGAGTTGGAGGAGTACCGGGCCTCGGCCGGAGTGGTGCAGGCCCAGATCAACGCCTTAGAGGCGCTGGTCAATTTGGAGTTGACCATCGGCAAAAAATTGTCGGCGAACCCTTAACCCTATAAGCGAAAGAAAAGGAGAGTTTGAGCCATGACGAAACCTAAAACCACGCTTCTGGCGGAAACACCGGCCCCGGAAACGTCCGCGGAACAGCCATCCAAGGCTCCCCCCGCGCCGCATTCCCATCCGGGCGCGCATCCGGCCAAGGCCAAGGCCGAACCGGCACCAAACGGCAAAAAGAAAAAGATCCTGCAGAGGATTGGGGCCGTGGCCGGCGCCATCGCGCTTTATTTCATCGTGACGAGCTTTCTTTACGAGGGAACGGACGACGCCTACGTCCAGGCCCACGCCCTCATGCTGGCCCCCCGGGTGGGCGGCACCGTCACCAAGGTGCTGGTCAACGAGAACGACAAGGTCCAGGCGGGCCAGCTTTTGGCCCAGTTGGACAACCAGGACTATTCCAACGCCTACAACCAGGTGGTGGCCGACCAAGCCTCGGTCCAGGCCGACTTGGAACAGGCCGCCTCTGATTACCAGCGCGTGGCCAAGCTTTACAAGGATGAGGCCGTCTCCAAGCAGCAGTTGGACGCCGCGGTGGCCCGCTACCGCAACCTCACTTCCCGCCTGAAGGCCGACCAGTCCAAGGCCGACCAGGCCAAGATCAATATGAGTTACACCCAGATCACGGCGCCGGAGGACGGCACCATCGCGAAGAAATCGGTGGAACCCGGAATGGTGGTACCTCCCGGCCAAGCCCTTTTCGGCTTCGTGGCCTCCAAGGAGCGGTGGATAACGGCCAACTTCAAGGAAACCCAGATCGGCCGTATCAAGCCGGGCCAGAAAGTCAGCGTCTCAGTGGACGCCATTCCCCACAAGTCGTTCAAAGGTGAGGTGGACAGCCTGGGTTCGGCGACCGGCTCTACCTTCACCTTGCTTCCGCCCGATAATTCCACGGGCAACTTCACCAAAGTGGTCCAACGGGTGCCGGTCAAGATTAAGCTCTTGGACCTGACCTCCGCCGATATCGACCGCCTGGCGGCGGGGCTTTCCGCCGACGTGAGCGTAAAAATTCATTGAATTTATTTATCGCGGTCATTGCGAGGAATATCCGCCGAATAGGCGGATGAAAATGACGAAGCAACCTCAGGTTAAATACGCGTTTCAAACTACAGATGAACTTGGGTTGCTTCGTCGCAAACGCCTCAATTGGGGCGGCTCCCCGCAATGACCGGTAACTGTTTTCAGGGGTTCTTCAATGACTGATCAACCACAAAAAGGCCTTTCCCGCGCCGCCTTGATGCTGGTCATCACGGCCGGCTTGGCTTCCCTGCTGGAGATCGTGGACACCTCCATCGTGAACGTGGCCATTCCCACCATGATGGGCAACCTGGGCGCCACCCTGGACGAAATCGGCTGGGTGGTGACGGGCTACATTATCTCGAATGCCATCGTGCTTCCCATCTCAGGCTGGCTGGGCACCCGCTTTGGGCGCCGCCGCTACTACATCACTTGCATCCTTCTTTTTGTGGGCACCTCGGTAGCCTGTGGCCTGGCGCCCAACCTTTGGACCCTGGTGGTCTTCCGCATCATCCAGGGCGCGGCGGGCGGCGCTCTCCTGCCCACCTCCCAAGCCCTCATCCAGGAGGCCTTCCCCGGCCGGTCGGGCATGGGCAGCGCCCTCTACGGCATGGTGGTCATCATCGGCCCCACCATCGGCCCCCCCCTTGGCGGCTACCTGACCGACCATTTCGGCTGGCGAATGATCTTCAACATTAACCTTCCCTTGGGGCTCCTGGCTGCCTTTCTGGCCACACTCTACATCACCGACCACGCCGTGGAGGGGGAGCACGCGGCGGCCCACGCCAAGATGCGCAGCGCGCCCGTGGACACGGTGGGCCTTTCCCTGCTCATCGCGGGAGTAGGCTGTCTTCAGTATGTCTTGGAGCGCGGCCGGGCCGACGATTGGTTCTCCAGCCATGTCATTCTGGCCTGCACCATCGTGGGGGTGGTCTGCATCCCCGCTTTCATCTGGTGGGAATTAACCCATGAACACCCCATCATGGATCTCCACCTTTACAAGAACTGGGGACTTGTGAACGGCACTATCATGATGGCCTGCGTGGGCGGGATG
>DATKNU010000183.1:0-14830 GCA_035541195.1 bacterium | reverse complement strand
CCACTAAACGACGGTTCCCGCGCCGTTCCCCGAAACTAACCAACCTTAGGAAAATTGCGGGGCACCGAAAAATATTTTTCAGCGCCCCGCTGACAGATTTCGGTTGGAACAAGCCGCTAAAAAATGATTTTTAAAAGCGGCTCGTTCGTTCCTATCAAAAAGTCCTTTACAGGCCTTTTTGACGTCCTGTCAATGCTTCCCCTTGCCCCAGATCCCGTCCAAATAGGAGTCCCGGCCCGAAGCCGCGTGGTACATCTCGTAATGAAGCGGATTCTTCTTATAGAAGTCCTGGTGGTAATCCTCCGCCGGATAAAAGTTGGTGAACTTTTTCACCGGCGTCACGATGGGCTTGTCGTAAAGGCCCGACTTGTCCAAGACCTTCTTGGACTGTTCGGCCTGGGCCCTTTGCTTTTCATTGAGGTAATAGATGGCGGAGCGGTATTGGGGTCCCCGGTCCACGAATTGCCCCTCGGGGTCCGTCGGGTTGATCTGCTTCCAATAGACGCCAAGAAGCTCGGGATAATCGATCATCGCCGGGTCATAGGTGATTTCCACCGTCTCAGTGAACCCCTTCTCGGCGTAATCGTCATAGGTGGCACCGGTCCCTTGCCCGTCGGCGTAGCCCGCGGTGACCTTCAAAACGCCCTTCAGTTTCTCGAAGGGCGGCGTCATGCACCAAAAACAACCCCCGGCGAAATAGGCCTTTTGCGCCGGCGCGGCGGCGGCCATCCCCGGAATCAAAGCCAAGGAAAAAAACAGGATTTTGAAAAAAGCGCGCATGGGGCCCCCTTGGAGTTTCACTTCTCTTTTATATACGGATGCTTTCTAGATCCAGTTACTGCGGAAATTCGCTCCCTTGTATTTTCCACCGGGTTTCCCGTTAATGGGGACATCCTATCCGTACTGGAGACAAAAATGAAAATTGACCTGACCGGCAAAAAAGCCATTGTGAGCGGTTCCACCGCCGGCATCGGATTCGCCATCGCCAAAGGCTTGGCCCAATCGGGCGCTTCCGTGGTGGTGAATGGCCGCACCGCCAAAAGGGTCGAGGAAGCCTTGGGTGAGATAAAGTCCTTGGCGCCTCACGCCAAAGTGGAGGGCTTGGCCGCCGATTTGACCTCCCCTGAGGGCGCCGCGACCCTGCTCCAAGCCTTTCCCCAAGCCGACATCCTGGTCAACAACCTGGGGCTCTTTGAGGCCAAGCCTTTTTTTGAGATCCCCGACGAGGATTGGGAAAGGTTTTTCCGGGCCAATGTCTTGAGCGGAGTGCGGCTTGCGCGCGCCTATACGCCCGGCATGGTGAAACAAGGTTGGGGCCGGGTGGTTTTCATTTCCAGCGAGTCGGCCCTCCAGATCCCCGCCGAGATGGTCCATTACGGAATGACCAAAACCGCCCAACTGGCCGTGGCCCGGGGCCTGGCGGAGACGGTGGCGGGGACCGGCGTGACGGTCAACTGCGTGCTGCCCGGCCCCACCCGGTCGGAAGGCGTGGAAGGCTTCGTGGCAGATCTGGGACGGCAATCAGGCAAAAGCCCCGAGGAAGTGGAAAAAGATTTCTTTAAGAACATGCGTCCCAGCTCGCTCATCCAGCGATTCGCCACGGTGGAAGAAGTGGCCAACCTGGTGGTTTACGTTTGTTCAACCCAAGCTTCCGCCACCACGGGCGCGGCGCTCAAGGTGGATGGCGGCGTGGTAAGGTCCATCGCCTGAAAATAAAAAACCCCGGGGTAGGGAACCCGGGGTTTTTTATTTGAAACTCCACACCAAGGCTTTAGCTTTTAGCCGGGACCTGGGGCGCGGGCGCCGACTGCGCCGGGGCGGGACAGGCGCCCCAGTTACAACCATGGCCGTGGAAAAGATGGACGAGCCCGAAAAGGGCCAGGCCCAAGACCGCCAGCTTCAAGAGCTTAAAACCCCAAAAACCGCGGTGGCAACCCCTTCCGTAACCGTGCCAACCCATGGGGCCCATGGACCAGCGGTTGAACTCTTCCTGCATGAGCTTGCGCTTGGTCTCAAAACGCAGGGTCTCTTCCTCGATGATGTACTGCTTCTCTTCTTCCGTGATCGGCATTGGTTTCTCCTCGACTTGGATTCGGGGCTCATCCCCCAGGCGCTTAACTTAAGGCGCGAGGGCTTTTAAAGCTTTTCACCGGGGTTTCGGTTTGTAACACTTTGTAACGCCATCCAACCCTCCTCGCGCCCCGTGTTAAAATCCACCCATGGCCTCGAAGAAACAAATCCTCATCATCGACGACGACCAAAAATTGGGCGAACTGCTCACCCATTACCTGGCCAAATTCGACATGGCGGCCACCTGCGCCACCCGGCCCGAGGAGGGCCTGTCGCTGGTCAAGCGCCTTTCGCCCCAATTGGTCATCTTGGACGTCATGTTGCCCGGCCAGGACGGTTTTTCGGTCTGCAAGGAAATCCGCAAGAACTCCAAGGTGCCGATCATCATGCTCACCGCCCGCGGCGACGTCACCGACCGGGTGGTGGGTTTGGAACTGGGCGCGGACGACTACCTGCCCAAGCCTTTCGAGCCCCGGGAACTGGTGGCCCGCATCGACAGCGTGCTGAGGCGGCTCTCGCCCCAGGAACCCGCCGCCGACCAAACCCTCAAGTGCGAGTCCCTCACGCTCAACCTCGGCAAGCGCCAAGCCCTGCTCAAGGGCAAGGACCTGAGCCTCACCCCCACCGAATTCGAGATCCTGGCCTTCTTCATGAAGAATCCCGGGACCGTGCTCAACCGGGACCAAATCATGGAATACCTCAAGGGCGTCGAGTGCGAGGCCTTCAACCGGTCGGTGGACATCGCCATGAGCCGCCTGCGCAAGAAACTGGGCGACTCCGCCGACAAGCCCAAGTACTTCAAGACCATTTGGGGCACGGGTTATCTTTTCATCGGGAAGGTGGCCGTCCATGAGGCCTAGGGAACGCCTGCGCCGCCGCGCCCCGCTCGCGGGCCCCACGCCCCTGCCCCCGCCGCCGCCGGGCGGGCCGGATTCCTGGAACCACGACTTCTGGCGCCACTACGCCGAGAAACACCGGGCCCATTGGCGCCACCGGCGCCCCGGCTTTTTCATGAAGGTCTTCATGTTCTTCATGGTGCTGTGCCTGGCCCTCGTCATCAGCTTTTGTTCCAGCGGCGGCTTCACCTGGAAACATCTTTTCCACGCCCTGGGCTGGATCTTCCTCATCCAAGTGCTGGCCTTCTGGGGCCTGCGGCGCATGTTCGGGCCCATGCGCTACCTCATGGGGGGCGTGCGGGAATTGGCCGAGGGAAATTTGGGTTTCCGCTTCCCCCCCAAGGGCCGGGGCGAGTTCGACTTTTTGGCCTACAACTTCAACCACATGGCGGATCGCGTCCAGGACATGATCCGCTCCAAGGAACGGCTGCTGCTGGACGTCAGCCACGAATTGCGCAGCCCGCTCACCCGGCTCAAGGTGGCGCTGGAAATGACGCCCCCGGGCCCGATGCGGGATTCCATGGCGAGGGACATCCAGGAAATGGAAACCATGCTGGCCGAGATTTTGGAAACCGAGCAGCTCAAGAGCGACCACGGGAAGTTGGACTTAAAGCCCTTGGACCTGTCCGCCGTCGCCAAGGAAACCGCCGCCCGCTACGCCGACCGAAAGCCGGGGGTGGACTTGGCCCCGGCGCCCGCCCTTTGGATTCGGGGGGATGAGACGCGGGTCCGCCGGGTGCTCCAAAATGTGCTGGAAAACGCCCTCAAATACTCGGCGAACCAACCCCAAGCGGCGCGGCTGACCCTGAGCGACAGCCCGGAGGGCGCGAAGGTCGAGGTGAAGGATTTTGGCTTGGGCATTCCCGAGGCCGACCGGGAAAAGGTCTTTGAGCCCTTCTATCGGGTGGACCCTTCCCGCGCCAAGCAAACCGGCGGTTACGGCCTGGGGCTGTCGCTGTGCCGGGAAATCATGAAGGCCCATGGCGGGACCATTTCCCTGGCCAGCGCGCCGGGCCAAGGCACCACCGTCACGCTGATCTTCCCGCGCTAGCCCTTGAAACAAAAAAGGCCCGGGCTTTCGCCCGGGCCCGCTGTTTTTCCCGCCGGCTCAGGGGCAGGACTTCAAAAACATTTCATAGTTCGGGGCCGGCACCATGGTGACCGTCGGCGTCGGCAAATAGCCATTGATGAGCCCCACCGTCACCCCCGCGATGGCCGGGCCGCCGTTGGTCCCCTTGGCGCCGATGGAAAGGTCCGGACCCAAGGCTTGGGCCGCCAAATAAACATCCGGACCCATATCGGTATAGCCGATGTTCGGCATGGAAACCAATTGCCACCCGCCCGTGGTGACCGGCACCGAAATGCTGACCCCATAACCATCGAGCGGCCCGCCATGAGTTGACTCGTTCCCATAAGCCGACAAGTAAATGGTCTCGGGATTCGTCCCGCTGTTGGCGGCGTAAATCCCGGCCGATCCGAAAGACGCGGCGGCGCTGTAATTGGGATAATCCGGGGTGGCCGGGGCGCTGAATCGCAGGGCCACATATTCATTCTGGGCCAAGGGAGTCAACTGGACGCCGGCTTGGTCGCCAAAACCGTAGGACGCCACACAAGACCCTCCGCCCACTAAGGGCGTGTAGGTGGGCGTCGGGCCCGAACCGGAGGCCGTGGGGCTGTTGCCGCAGCCGGAATTCAAAACCGCAGCGAAGCCCGGCAGTAAAAGGCAAATCAAAATCGCCAGCCATTCTTTCACGCGCATGGGCTTCTCCAAACAAGGGTTTCAAAAACGGTCCCACCCTACATAAAGTCATCCCAGGGAATCAACCCGTCTCTCCCGCAAATCCCGCTATTTTCGGGGAAATCGGTTTGCGTCATTGGAACGAAGTTACAAAAAAGGGGCCGCGGCCGCGCGCCCCAAACCGCCCCTGGCTTTTTGCCTCCTTCCGGGGCCTAATGGAACCATCTTTATTTTCCGGAGGGTTTCATGCGCATTCAAAAATTTTGGCGGGCGGCTTTGCTGGCGCTGGGCTTCACTTGCGGGGTTTGGGCGGACGCGCCTTCCCCCATTTCCAACCCCGGGATGGACGGCACGGTCTATGGCTTCACCGCCAATTCCATTCAAGGCAAACCCGTCACGCTTTCCCAATATCAAGGCAAAGTGCTTTTGATCGTCAACGTGGCCAGCAAGTGCGGCTTCACGCCCCAGTACAAGGGCCTGGAGGCGCTTTATGAAAAGTATAAGGACAAGGGCTTGGTCATCCTGGGATTTCCCTGCGACCAATTCGCCCACCAGGAACCGGGCGACGCCGCCCAAATCGGCGAGTTCTGCCGGGCCCGTTATGGCGTGACCTTCCCGATGTTCGACAAGATCCAGGTCAATGGCCCGGGCGCCCATCCGCTCTACCAGTTCCTCAAGAAAGCCGAGCCCGACCCGGCGGGCAAATTGGACATCGGTTGGAACTTCAATAAGTTCCTCATCGGCCGCGACGGCCGCCCCCTGAAGCGCTTCGTGTCCCAAGTGACGCCCGAGGAACTGGAGTCGGATGTGGCCAAGACGCTGGCCCCATAGGGGCGGCCCGCTTGTGCGCCGGCGGGACGATGGAGTGGGTTTTTCCGCCTTATTGATTCCCATTTTCAAAACCCGCCTACAATTTCGTCCGTTTCACGGTTTGACGAGCCTAAAAAACCCAAAAAATTTCATTCGGGGCCTGATTCAAAATGAAACTTTTTGGGTTTTGTTTTATGATTTCAAATTCAAATCGAAGGGTGGAATTCCTCCTTTAAAGAGGGGCAATTTCCGCTTGAATCGATTCTTTGCCGGGAATAGTCTGTCAACTTCGTAGGCGACATATCTTTCCAACCAGGAATTCACTGCCATGAACCAGGACGTCATCTTTAATTCGCACGTTGCAACGATTCCCGTCTTCCAGCCGCTGGCCGCCCAACCCGCCACCATCGCGCACCTCTTCACCACGGTGCTGTGGATCTGCGCGGGCATCATGGTGGTGGTCTGCTCCATGGTTTTCGGGGCCTTGATCAAGTACCGCCACAAGGAAGGCGCCCCCGAGCCCAAGCCTTATTTCGGCAATCATACGGTGGAAATCATCTGGACCGTGATGCCGAGCCTCATCGTGCTTTGGCTGGTGTGGTTGACCATCGACGGCATGGGCCAGTACTACCCGGACCTTTCCAAGAAGGACCAGGCCGACATCACCGTGGTGGGCCACCAATGGTGGTGGGAAGCCCACTACAAGGATTCGGGCGTGGTGGTGGCCAACGAGATCCATATCCCGGTGAACAAGAAGCTGTACGTTTTCCTGGACTCAGCCGACGTCATCCATAACTTCTGGGTGCCCCAGTTGGCCCGCAAGCTCGACGCCATCCCCGGTTTCCCCAACGCCATCTACCTGGAAGCCCAGAAACCCGGCACCTATTTGGGCGCCTGCGACGAATATTGCGGCGTCCAACACGCCTGGATGCGCTTTTTGGTCATCGCCCAAACCCCCGAGGACTACGCGGCTTGGGTGAAGGCCCAGCAGGCCCCGGCGGCCTCCCCCGCCCGCCTCACGGGTTCGGCGGCCCATGGCGCCAAGCTCTTCCACGACATGACCTGCGCCAACTGCCACGCCATCAACAACGTGCCGGCCCTCTATCCCCAGACCGCGCCGGACCTGACCCACCTGGTGTCCCGCCAAACCCTGGGCGGCTGCATCATCTCGAACACCCCCGCTGAGTTGACCCGCTGGTTGCACGACCCGCAGGCCATCAAGCCCGGCTGCCGCATGCCGAACTTGAAGTTGAGCGATGATCAAGTTGCGGACTTAGTCAATTACCTGGAGACCTTACAATGAGCCAAACAGCGACGACCGTCATGACCGGCGAACAGGCCGGACACCACGAGCACACGGGGCTTTGGAGTTGGATCGCCACCGTCGACCATAAGCGCATCGGCCTGCTTTACCTGGGCACGGCGCTCTTCTTCCTCTTAACCGGCGGCGTCGAGGCCCTCATGATGCGCATCCAGCTCATGCGGCCCAACAACGACTTCGTGTCGCCCGAGCTCTTCAACCAGCTCTTCACCATGCACGGCACCACCATGATCTTCATGGTGGTCATGCCCACCCTCATCGGCTTCGCGAACTACTTCGTGCCGCTGATGATCGGCGCCCGCGACATGGCCTACCCCCGCTTGAACGCCATGGCCTACTGGTTCCTGCCTTTCGGCGGGCTCTTGATGCACTTCAGCTGGTTGGCCGGCGGGGCGCCCTCCGCGGGCTGGTTCTCCTACGCGCCCCTGAGCGAAACCCCCTTCAATTCCACCCACGGCGTGGACTACTGGGCCTTGGGGCTGTTCGTGATGGGCATCGGTTCCATCTCGACCTCCATCAACATCATCGCGACCATCGTCGCCTGCCGCCCGCCGGGCATGACGCTCTTCCGCATGCCGCTTTTCGTGTGGATGACCTTCGTGAATTCGTTCCTGATCACGCTGGCCATGCCCATCCTGAACGCCTCCCTGGTCATGCTCTTCGTGGACCGGCTCTTCGCCGCCCACTTCTTCCTGCCCGAGCACGGCGGGTCCGCGGTCATTTGGCAGCATTTCTTCTGGGCCTTCGGCCATCCCGAGGTCTACATCCTGGTGCTGCCGGCCTTCGGCATGGTCTCGGAAGTCATCCCGGTCTTCGCCCGCCGGCCCATCTTCGGCTACGGCACCATGGTGGGTTCGGTGGTCACCATCGCGGTCCTGAGCTTCGGCGTCTGGGCCCACCACATGTTCACCGTGGGCCTGGGCAACGCGGCGGACGCCTTCTTCGCGGCCTCCACCATGCTCATCGCGGTGCCGACCGGCATCAAGATCTTCAACTGGGGCGCCACCCTCTGGGGCGGCTCCATCCGGCTCAACACCGCCATGCTCTTCTGCATGGCCTTCTTGATTGAGTTCACCATCGGCGGGCTGTCCGGCATCACCTTCGCGGTGGCCCCCATCGACTGGCAGATGAACGCCAGCTACTACCTGGTGGCGCACTTCCACTACGTCATCTTCGGGGGCACCTACTTCGCCATGATGGCGGGTATCTACTACTGGTTCCCCAAAATGACCGGCCGCATCCTGTCCGAAAGCCTGGGCAAGTGGCACTTCTGGGCCACGGTCATCGGCTTCAACATGACCTTCTTCGTCCAGCACTTCCTGGGCTTCATGGGCATGCCCCGCCGGGTCTATACCTACCCGGACCTGCCGGGTTGGGCCACCTTGAACCTGATTTCCACCATCGGTTCCTTCATCCTGGGCACCTCGGCCTTCCTCTTGGTCGTGAACGTCATCCTGACGTCGCGCAAACCCGCCAACGCGGGCAACAACCCCTGGAACGCCTGGACGCTGGAATGGCTCACCACCTCGCCGCCGCCCGAGCATAACTTCGACTACATCCCGCCCGTGCACGGCCGCCGGCCCCTTTGGGACCTGCAGCACCCCGAATTGCCCGACGACGCGCCGGCCCAGAAGGAAGCTTTCTGGGACCCGATCTTCGACAAGTTCAAGGTGGGCATGGCCTGCTTCATCGCCTCCGAGTCCTTCTTCTTCCTGATGCTGGTCATCGGCTTCGTGTTCTACAACACGTCCCTGCACATGGGCGCCTTCAACGCCCACACCCTGGACGTGCCCAAGAGCTCGATCTTCACCGTGGCCCTTTTGGGAAGCAGCGTGACGCTCCATATCGCCGAGCACTACATGGAAGCCAAGCGCCGGGCCGCCTTCCTGGGTTGGTTCATCTTCACCATCGCGCTGGGCCTGGTGTTCCTCATCGGGCAGGGGGGTGAGTATTACCACCTCTTCACCACCGGGGTCACGCTGAACGCCAACCTCTTTTCCAGCAGCTTCTTCATCCTGACCGGCTTCCACGGGTTCCACGTCTTCGTGGGGCTGGTGCTGCTCTTGATCGTCCTCATCTTCGCCTTCGTCGGGGACTACAACTCCGGCAAGGGCGAGATCGTGAAGACGATCGGCTGGTACTGGCATTTCGTCGACGCCGTCTGGATCGTGGTGTTTTCTACCGTTTACTTGATAGGACCGCACTTATGAGCACACAAGCCTTCTTGCAGTCAGCCTGGAACTGGACGCCCGCGCTGTTGGCCGCCGTCGCCTTGACGGCCGCCTACCTGACGGCCCTTCGGTTCAAATTGTCCGTCCGTAGCCTTTATTTCTTCGCCGGGGTGGCCCTAATGCTGTTGGGCCTGGCTTCCCCCTTGAACGTGTTGGCCGAGGGCTACCTCTTCAGCGCCCACATGTTCCAGCACATGTTGCTGCTCATGATCGTGCCCCTGCTGATGCTGTTGGGCCTGCCGACCGCGGGCCGGATGGCGAAGGGGGGCCTGGGCCACAACCTGGGCCTTTATCCCGCCCTGAACTGGCTGGCGGGCATCGGCACCATGTGGTTCTGGCACGTCCCGCAATTGTGCAACGCCGCCGTGGCCAATCCTTGGGTGCGGGGCATCCAAGTGGCCTCGCTGGTGGGCATGGGCCTTTTCTTCTGGACCCCCATCCTGGGTTCCAAGCTGGGCTCGCGCCTCTCGCCCTGGTCGGGCATCGCCTACCTTTTCAGCGCCTGCATGGGCTGCGTGCTCCTGGGGATCGGCCTGACCTTCGCGCCCATCAACGTCTGCTCGACCTTCGTCGATCCGGTGGACCACCTGGGAATCCTTTCCACGATCCGCAATTCCTGGGGCATGACCCCGAAGCTGGACCAGCAGATCGGCGGGCTCATCATGTGGGTGCCGTCTTGCTTGATGTACCTGGTGGGGATCTTGAGCCTCTTGGGCCGCGGCTTCAGCGCCCAGGACGCCTCGGAAACCCTGGAGTCTGACTTGCCGTTAGCCGCGCATTCCAAGACGAAATAGGAAGAACCCATGTCCAACGAAACGCATCACGAGGAAGTTCCCCGGCCCGCGGGCTGGCACGATCCCAAACCCCTGAAGCTTCCGCCGCCGACCATCTGGCCCATCGCCGTGGCCCTGGCGGTCGTCTGCATGGCTTGGGGCGCTGTGACGTCTTACGTGATCACCCTGGGAGGGTTGGTCGCTTTCATCATTTCCATCATTGGTTGGATTGGAGACCTTCGCCATGACCGCAAAAACTAACCCGCCGGAAAGCCGAAAACCCGCTTCGCCCGAGCTCTTGAGCCGCCGGGCCTTCTTGGAGCGCGTCACCTTCATCCTGGGCGGCATCGGGACCCTGGCCATGTCGGTTCCCCTGGTCGGCTACGTGCTGGCCCCCGTCTTCAAGAACGACGTCCCCAAGTGGCGGCCCGTCGGGAAGGTCGGCGACTTCAAGGTCGGGGAGACCGTGGCCATTTCCTTCGACAACGCCGCGCCCTTGCCCTGGGACGGCCAAACCGGCAAGACCGGCGCTTGGCTTCGCCGCAACAGCGAGACCGAGTTCATCGCCTTCGCGCTCACCTGCACCCACCTGGGTTGCCCGGTGCGTTGGATGGCCTCCGCCGAGCTTTTCATGTGCCCCTGCCACGGCGGGGTTTATTATAAGGACGGTTCGGTGGCCGCCGGCCCCCCGCCCAAGCCCTTGCCGCGTTTTGAGACCCGCATCAACAACGGCGTGGTGGAAGTGAAAACCCAACCCGTCGCCATCCAGAGGAGCTAACCGACCCATGAAAGACACCTTCAAGAAAATCTGGCAGTGGGTGGATGAAAGAACGGGCTTGGGCGAGATGCTGGGCCCCCAATTGACCCACCTGGTTCCCCATGACGCGCGCTGGTGGTACGTGTTCGGCAGCGCCACCCTGATGGCCTTCTCGCTGCAGATCGTGACCGGCATCCTCTTGGCCTTCACCTACGTGCCTTCCGGCGGCCAGGCTTACGACAGCCTGATGTACATCACCCACGTGCAGCCCTGGGGCTGGTACCTGCGGGCCCTGCATTTCTACGGCGCCTCGGCGATGATCCTGATGATGATCATCCACATGGTCCAGGTCTTCGCCTTCGGGTCCTACAAGTACCCCCGGGAAATGAACTGGCTGTCCGGCGTGCTGCTCTTCGCCTTCACCATCACCTTGGGCTTCACGGGCCAGCTGATGCGCTGGGACCAGAACGCCGTGTGGTCCATCATGGTGGCCGCCGAACAGGCCGGCCGCGTGCCCATCATCGGCCCCTGGCTCGGCCGCTTCATCGTGGGCGGGGACGTGGAATCGGCCTCGACCCTGACCAAGTTCTACGCCCTGCACGTGTTCGTGTTGCCCGGCATCATCCTGGCCTTCATCGGGCTCCACCTGCAGTTGGTGCTGAAGAACGGCATCTCCGAGCCCCCCACCCCCGGCAAGAAGGTGGATCCGGCCACTGAGCGCGCCGAATACCACGAGCTGATGGAAAAGACCGGCGTGCCCTTTTGGCCCGACGCGGCTTGGCGCGACGCCGTCTTCGGCGTGGGATTGCTTTTGGCCATCATGTTCTGCGCCTGGTATTTCGGGGCTCCCGCCATGGACAACCCGCCGGACCCGAGCCTCACCACCGCCAACCCCCAGCCCGACTGGTACCTGATGTGGTACTTCGCCGTGCTGGCCTTGATGCCCCCCCAAATCGAGAGCGTCGTGATGGTTTTCGGCCCGCTCTTGATGGGGTTGCTGCTCTTCTCGGTGCCCTTCATTTCCAACTCGGGGGAACGCCACCTGAAGAAACGGCCTTGGGCCGTGGGCGCCATCGTCTTGGGCGCCATCTTGGTGGGCGTGCTTTGGCACGCGGCTTCCGAGGAAAATTGGTCGCCGCACTTCACCGAGAAGCCCCTGCCGGTGGAGGTGGTCCAGTCCACCGACGCCCACGTGATCCACGGCGCCACGCTCTTCTATGACCGGGGCTGCATCAACTGCCACGCCATCCAGGGCCACGGCGGCGTGAAGGGTCCGGACCTGACCTTCATCGGCTCGAAGCTCGACGCCTCGCAGATCATCCTGCGCATCGCCAACGGCGGGAAGGGCATGCCGTCCTTCGCGGGCATCCTCAAGTCCGACGAGATGGGCGACTTGCTGGCCTTCCTGCAGACACGCAAGCACGCGCCCTTGCCTTACTCCAACAACAACTAGCCTCAGCCTTCCAAGCCCCCCGGACGAAAGTCCGGGGGGCTTTTTTTATGCCCTTAAGCGCCCTTGCCAAAGAATGGGCGAGGAGCGAAACTAGGGCGTTGGTTTCCATCCCCGATCGAGGTGTCCCTTGCGCGAACTTTCCTTTTTTTCCCTGTTGGCTTGTCTTGGGCTTTTGGCCGGCTGCGGCAATTTGACCATCAACTTCACCCAAACCACCTCGCCCCAATTTTGGGCCGTGGAAAACAAGACCCAGGCCCAATACAACCAGATCCAGGCGGCGGTCTCGGCCAACCAAATCCCCTTCACCATCGGGGACGGCCTGAGCGAAAACGACGAGACCATCCGACGCTTGAACCACCGTTTCCGCGACCAATCCAACGGCGCCACGGACCTTTCGCCCGCCCAATACGCCCTCTTGACCCGTTTCATCCAAGACAACCAGAAGGCCCTTGATGACGCGGTGGCGAACCCCGATGACTGGCAGGACAGCTTCGCCGCCCAGGACGCCGCGCTCCAACGCCACCGGGAACCCTTCGGGCTCGACTTCACCCATTACCTCCAGCGGGCCCGTTTCATCGTCTACTTGAACATGCGCCTGAAGGAAGACGCCGCCAAAGCCCTGGCCATGGCCCAATCGGGCCAAGTGGGCATGGAGCAGGCCCAGGACCTGCGGTCGAACCTCGACAACGTGCGCAACAAGGCCGTGGAGGATTACTACGACAACGGCCGGCTTGATTTGAACGCGGACCAGATCTTCCAGCTTCGCCGCATGCTGGTCGACAGCTACCAAGCCTTGAACCCGCCCGCCCCGGCCTATGGGGCCGGCGGTTTTCCCTCGAACGCCTTCAACCCGCCGGCCGGCAATTGGGCCAACAACTATCCCAACTCCGCCTCGGGATACCAATATTACAATTCCCCGGCCAAGGGTTCCTCGTCCGGCTCCAACCCCGTCAAAGGCACGGTCGGCAAGCCCTCGCCGACGGCCACGGTGGTCAAAAGTCCCGTGCCGCCCCGTTCCCGCCTCTTCGGCAATTATCCCGGGGGAAATCGCAAAATTCCGGCCGCGCCCACTCCGACCTCTGCCCCTTCAGGGGCCTCCGTCCCTTCAGGGGCTCCAGCCCCGACCGACACGCCTATCCCCGCCCCGGCCGCTCCTACTCCCATGCCCACCCCCGTCCCCGCTTCGCCCAATAGCCCGGGACCGGCGGACAATGCGACCCCGACGGATAATTCCGGGCAAAACCACGGCAACCGCGGCCACGGAAACAACGACGGCTCGAACGCCGGCACCCATCCGGGAAATCATTTCGGGAACAACGGCATGACGGGACATTTCGGCGGATCAAACGGCGAGGCTTCTTCGGATAACCCAAGCGCCCAAGCCAGCCCGACGCCCGACACGGACGACGCCACGCCCGCGCCCATCCCGGGCAATTAAAAACCCCGCCGGTTTCGGCCTTTCCTTGGGTTTTCCGGGAATATGGATTCTTGACTTTTAAAAGGAGTGGTTTAGACTAACCGTCCCCCAAAGGCCCAGGGCTTTTGGGGGCTTTTTATTGTCTTTTACAACTGATCTTCCGGCTTTTGCCGGTCCCATTCCCCGGTAGCTCAATGGTGGAGCATGCGACTGTTAATCGCAGGGTTGTTGGTTCGAGTCCAACCCGGGGAGCCATAAACATAAAAGGGGTCGTCTCTTTTCATAGAGACGGCCCCTTTTTTATTTGTGTTTGCCCGGGTCGGACGAGAACCAAGGGAAAGTCTGAAAACGGGAGTTTTCAGGCCGCCCAAAGGGGTACACAGGGGGATCTTCCCCTGTGAGCGCGAAGCGCACCCGAGACCCATTCATTTTGATTATTTTCGGGCAGGAAGAGACTTTTCAACAAATCCAAAGCTGGGCGGATTGGAAGCTTCGATGCTCGACGGACAAGACCCCACTTCCGGCCTTTTCCTTCGTTTACCCGCCCATATTCATCTTGTAAACCGGAATTAAACCGCTATAAATAGGCCTGCCGTTTCTAATTCCCAGGAGGTGGTTTGTGACTAAAAGTGAAATCCTCAGCACCTTGGCGACGAACACGGGTTTGAAGAAGAAGGAAATCGACACCGTGATGAAGGCCCTGGAAGAGTTGGTGTTGAAGACCTTGAAGAAGGAAAACAAGATCAAGTTGGACGGCTTGGGCGTGTTCCAGCTCAAGGACCGCAAGGCCCGCATGGCCCGCAACCCGGCCACCGGCGAGATGGTGAAGGTCGCCGCCAAGCGCGTGGTGAAGTTCCGCGTGGTCAAGAGCCTCAAGGAAGCCGTGCTGAAGAAATAACCACACCGACCTGTTATAAAGGCCCCTTTCGCCAAGGAAGGGGCCTTTTTTATTGTCGGGAGGCTTCCCCTTGGGCGCGGAAAAGCTGGGGTATAATAAGCCCACCCGGAATCCTCACACCCCGAAAGGCTTCATGACAAGCTTCACCCCGCCTTCCTTGACCCCAAGGCCCCATTTCAAAATCCTGGCGCTCGCGCTGGGACTGCTCGCGCTCACCGCGGCCAGGGCCCAGGCCCAGTTCTCGGTGGGGGTGACTTTGCTCATCAGCGTGACCTATACCAACGGGGGAACCTCCACGTGGAACGGCGTCACCATCACCGAGCCCGTTCCCCCGCAGTTGACCTTCCTTTATTGCGAGGGCGCGCCCTGCTCGGACAACGCCGGGTTGGTGACCTGGGAACCGGGGCCGGTGGCCGCGGGGGCCTCGGGCGGCGTCACTTACGCGGCGGTGATCAGCTCCTGTTCC
>DATKNU010000182.1:0-3653 GCA_035541195.1 bacterium | reverse complement strand
GAGGGTGACCACCACGGTCACTCCCATCTTGAAGCCTTCCCGCTTATAAAAAGGTGTCGTCGCTTTCGAATCCGCCAAGACGCCCTCCCGCCTAGAATTGGTTTAAGAACCGAGTGTCATTTTGGTAGAACAACCGGATGTCATCCACATGATACTTGGAAATGGCGATCCGTTCCACGCCCATTCCAAAGGCGAAGCCCGTCCATTTCTCCGGATCAATCTTGCAGTTTTCCAGCACATTGGGGTCGATCATGCCGCATCCCATGATCTCGATCCAGCCGGCCTGTTTGCAGATGCCGCAGCCTTTCCCGTCGCAAAAGGGGCAGGAAATATCGACTTCGGCGCTGGGCTCGGTGAAGGGAAAGAAGCTGGGCCTGAAGCGGGTGCGGATCTTGGGCCCGAAGAACTTCTTCACGAAGGTGTCCAGGGTGCCCTTCAGGTGTCCGAAATTGACGCCCTCGTCCAGGAGAAAACCGTCCACCTGGTGGAAGATATGGTGGTGGGTGGCGTCAATGGCTTCCTTGCGGTAAACCCGGCCCGGCATGACGACCTTAAAGGGCGGCTTGGCGCTTTCCATGACCCGCACCTGCACCGGGGTCGTGTGGGTGCGCATGAGCACTTCCTCGGACAGGTAGAAGGTGTCGTGGGAATCCCGGGCCGGATGGTCGGTGGGGAAATTCAGGGCCAGGAAGTTGTAGTAGTCGGTTTCCACGTCCGGGCCTTCGACCCGGTCGAACCCCATCTCCTTGAAGATGCCGCAGATTTCCCGCTCCACGCGGGTCAGGGGATGCAGTTTGCCCAAGGGCCGGATGCGGCCGGGCAGGGTCGGATCCCAGGTCGGGTCGGCTTTCTGGAAGGCCGACTCCTCGAGAGCTTCCTTCTTGGCGTCCAGCAGCGCGGTGATCTTGTTCTTGGCCTCGTTCAAGGCCTTACCCATCTGGGGTTTTTGATCCGCCGGAACCTTGCCCAATTCCTTTAAAAGGTTGGTCAATTCCCCGCTCTTGCCCAGGAACCGGACGCGGCAATCCTCGACTTCCTTGAGGGTTTGGGTTTGCGCCGCCGCGGCCTCGCCGGCCTTCAGGACGGCTTCAATTTGGTTGATCACAAAGGCTCCCGAAAAGGATCTTAAAATGCCCGCGAACAGCGAAGTCTAACACTTCCAAAACGGCAGCGTCAAGAAACCGGCTTTTGATTCCGCACCCAGAAAAGCGCCAAACTGCCCGCCACCCCGGCGTTGAGGGATTCCACCTTCCCCGTCATGGGGATCGAAACCTTCGCGTCGCAGGCCGCCATGAGCTCCTCGGACAATCCCGCGCCTTCCGACCCCACCCACAAGGCCGTTTTTTGCGGCAGGGCCATCCCCACCAGGGAAGGCGCCCCGTGGCTGGTCAGCGCCAGGGACTGGAAGCCGTTGGCCTTGAGCCATTCCATCGCGGATTGCCAATCCAGCTTTTCCTGGACCGGCAGGCGGAAAAGGGCGCCCATGGCCGAACGCACCACCTTGGGGTTGAACACGTCGCAAGAGCCCTCGGTCAAGAGGACGCCTCCGGCGCCGAAGGCCTCGGCGGAGCGCAGCAAGGTGCCCACGTTTCCCGCGTCCTGCACCTGGTCCACGCAAAGCACGATTTGCGTTTCGGGCGCCGGCCAACGCGCGGCGGGCTTTTCCACCACCGCCAGGATCCCCTGGGGCGTGGCGGTCTCGGAGACGTAATCGATGATCTTGGCCTGCACCAGGACCCAGCGGGTCTTTTGCCGCCGGCATTCGGCCTGCAGTTTTTTCCCGGCGTCCGTCTTTTCCACCTCGGGGGTGGCGAAGACATAACGCAGGTTGAGCCCGCTGGCCAAGGCCTCTTCCACCAGGTGGAAGCCCTCGCAAAGGAAATCCACGGATTCCTTGAGGGACTTGGCCTTCTTCAAGGAGTAGGCGTGTTTGACCATGGAATTCTGCACGCTTTGGATGATGGAGAATTCGCTCATGGTTCCTTGCCTAAAATCCCCCTCCCTTGGGGGAGAAGGAAAAAATTCCACGCGGCCCCGCCAAATCCACGGCCTAAAACAAAAAGCCCCTTATCATCCGGGACGATAAGGGGCGTGAAACTCGGCTGCGGTTCTACTTCTTGGAGCTTAACGCCACCTGCACCAATTGCTCGAAAGCCTTGGCGTCGGTCACGGCCAAGTCGGCCAAGATCTTGCGGTCCAACTCCACGGAGGCCTTCTTCAGGCCGTCCATGAATTGGCTGTAGGACATCCCGTGCTCCCGGACCGCCGCGTTGATGCGGGTGATCCAAAGCCGGCGGAATTCGCGCTTGCGGGCCTTGCGGTCCCGGAAGGCGTAGTTGCCCGACCGCTTGGAGGCTTCCCGCACCGTGCGGTATTGGCGGCTCTTGGCGCCAAAATAGCCCTTCGTCAGGTCGAAAAATTTCTTTTTGCGTTTTCTCTTCGCGACAGCTCGTTTAATGCGTGCCATGGTTTTTTTCCGCTCCTATATTCCCAGCATTCTTTTGACCGCCAGCTCCTGAGTCTTCTTCAAAAGAGGCTGGTCCTTCATCTGCCGTTTGCGCTTGGGCGACTTGCTGCCCATCAAGTGGCTGCGGCCGGACTGCTTGCGCACCTTGATCTTGCCCGTGCCCGTGACCGTGAAACGCTTCGCCACGCTCTTCTTGCTCTTGAACTTTTTACCCATTTTGCTTCCCCTCTTCCTTTGCCGGGGCGGTTTCCTTCCCCGCGGGCCGCGCGGGCTTGGGGGAAAATACCGCCACGATCTGGTTTCCTTCGTCCTTGGGCGGCGCTTCCAGGTCCGAGAATTCGCTCATGTCGGCGACGATCCGGTCCATCAATTGCTTGCCCAATTCCTTATGGCTCAACTCACGGCCACGGAACATCAAGGTGCACTTCACCTTGTCCCCGTGCTCGAAAAAGCCCCAGGCCATCCGAAGCTTCGTCTGGTAATCGTGTTCGTCAATCTTGGGCCGGATCTTGAGTTCCTTGACCCGGATGATGTGCTGTTTCTTGGCGGCTTCCTTTTCCTTCTTGCGTTGGGCGTATTTGAACTTGCCGTAGTTGAGGATGCGGCACACCGGCGGGACGCCTTCCGGCGCCACTTCCACCAAGTCCAAACCGCGTTCCTGGGCGAGGGCCAGGGCCTTGTGCAAGTCGACGATGCCGAGCTGTTCGCCCGCATCCCCCACCAAGCGCACTTGACGGGCGCGGATCTGGTGGTTAATCCTTAGTTCTTTCGAGGAAGAAGAAATAAGCCGATACCTCCGAAATAAGATGGTCCAAAAAAAAAGGACGGACCGGTGGGTCCGCCCAAATAAAGGTTCGCCAAAAAGCCGTCAAACAACGCGGCACTGGTAAAACCACAACCCGTTCGCGCCCGAAGGGCTTAGGGTGAGAGGCGGACGCCCCTGCTTGAGGTATGGATAGTAATAGGAATAGGGGTTCTTGTCAAAAGGTATTTAGCGCCTTGCGCCATGGAAATCGGGGCATTATTTCGCCCAAGAATTACTCTTCCGAGCGATTTGCGAACCATCAGATTCCTAATCAATCCCTAAAAGCGGAACCTCCAGTCTGGCGAATTACTGATTAATGTCGCTCTTGTCTCACAAAGATAAAATAAGATACGACACTACATCCCCAAACAAATAAAACGA
>DATKNU010000181.1:0-9142 GCA_035541195.1 bacterium | reverse complement strand
CATTCGATCTTCTTCTTAGCCCCAGCCACCTTGGACATTTCTTGTTCATGCAGGTCTTGGTAATAGGTATAGAGCTTGGCCTTCAACATGCGCAGGGCCTGTTCTTTGTTCTGCAACTGGGACCGCTGGGTCTGACAAGCGACGATGATGCCCGTCGGAATGTGGGTCAAACGCACCGCCGTTTCGACCTTGTTAACGTTCTGGCCGCCCTTACCACCTGAGCGGAAAGTATCGAACTGGATATCGTCCCAGCGCATATCGAATTCCACATCATCGACTTCGGGCATGACATCGACCGACGAAAAAGAGGTGTGGCGGCGTTTATTAGCGTCAAAGGGCGAGATACGCACCAACCGGTGAACGCCCTTCTCCACCTTAAGGAACCCATAGGCCCAGGGGCCTTTCACCAAAAGGGAGACCGACTTGATGCCGGCTTCCTCGGCCACCTGGTAGTCCAGGGTCTCGACCTCATAGCCTTTGGACTCCATCCAACGCGTGTACATGCGCAGCAGCATGGAAGCCCAATCCTGGCTTTCCGTGCCGCCCGCGCCGGGGTGGATGGAAAAATAGGCGTTATTGAAATCGTATTTGCCCGTGAAGTTACGTTTCAGCTCGAAGTTGCGGAAATCGAACTCGAACTTCTTATAGCTGGCTTCCATCTCGGAAAGGAGGGATGGGTCGTGGCCTTCCTTGAGCAACTCGTGGTAGGCAAGGAGGTCGTGGTATTGCTTCTCGAAATCCCGCACCAGGGCCAGGGTATCCTTGAGCCGGGCCAACTGGGCGGTCACCGTCTGCGCCTCTTTTTGGTTGTTCCAAAAATCGGGGTGGGTGGTCTGCGCTTCGAGCCGCTCTATTTCCCGCTGAGTTTGAGCGGGGTCAAAGATGATCCCTCACTTCGGTAAACTTGCGCTCCAGAGACTTGACGTCCAATTCGAACAACGCCAATCTCACCACCACCTTTCAAGGGAAGAATCCGTGAATCGCTCATTCTTATAGGGTGAATCCGGGGAAAAATCACCAACTAAATGCGCGCGGACCCGGGGCGCATTTAGTTGACACCCCGGAAGGGCTCCCTTAAACTTGCGGCAATTAACGGGTTTTCGGCTCTTTTTCCAACCCTCCACGGACAGGCCCATGCTCATCTCATATAAGTGGCTTCAAAACTACCTCGCTTTGCCCGAAAGCCCCGAGACCATCTTGCCCAAGCTCGTGCAGGCGGGCGTCGAAGTGGGGTCGGTGCGCCAAATCGGCGGGGACATCCAGGGCGTGGTGGTGGCCGAGCTTTTGGCCGTCGAGAAGCATCCCCAGGCCGACCGGCTTTCCCTCACCAAGGTTTCCACCGGCTCCGAAACCTTCAGCGTGGTCTGCGGCGCCAAGAACATCGCGCCGGGCCAAAGGGTGCCCCTGGCCAAGCTGGGGGCTTCCCTGCCGGGCGATTTCAAGATCAAGGCCGCCAAGATCCGGGGCGTGGATTCGGAAGGCATGCTTTGCTCGGCCAAGGAATTGGGCCTGGCCGCCGACGCCGAGGGCATCCTGCAACTGCCCCCCGATGCCCCCTTGGGCGCGGACTTCACCGCTTATATGGGGCTTCCCGACACCGTCTTCGAGTTGGAGATCACGCCCAACCGTTCGGACCTTTTAAGCCATATCGGCTTGGCCCGGGAATTGGGCGCCCTGCTCGATCGGCCGGTGAAGATGCCCGACGCCGCCCCGAAGGAAAGCGGGCCCGCCGTCGCCCCCAAGGCCTCCGTCCTCGTGGAATCGCCGGACCTTTGTTTCCTTTATACCGGTCGCCTCATTGAAAACGTCGCGATCGGCCCCTCGCCCCAATGGCTCGCCCAAGCGCTGGAGCGCGTCGGCCAAAAGTCCATCAACAACGTGGTGGACGTCACCAATTATGTGCTCCTGGAGACCGGCCAACCCCTGCACGCCTTTGATTTCAACGCCATCCACCAGGGAAAGCTCATCGTCCGCAAGGCCAAAGCCGGCGAGAAGATCCCCTTGCTGGACGGCACCGAGCGCGAGTTGAAGGATTCCATGCTGGTCATCGCCGATCCCCAAAAGCCCTTGGCCTTGGCCGGCGTCATGGGCGGAAGCCATTCGCAGGTCACCGGACAGACCCGGAGCATCCTGTTGGAATCCGCGCTCTTCCTGCCGGGCAGCGTGCGCAAGACCGCCCGCGCCCTTTCCATTTCCACCGACTCCTCCTACCGCTTCGAGCGGGGCGTGGACCCGCAGGGCGTGGAACGGGCCTTGGACCGGGCCGCCGCCCTCATTTTGCAGGTCGCCGGGGGCTCCCTGGCGTCGGGGACCCTCAAGGCCTCGTCCAAGACCTTCCAAAACGCCGAAGTCCCATTCCGTCCCGACCGTTGCCGCGCGATCCTGGGGGCCCCTTTTTCGGACGAGGACCAACTCAAGGTCTTGAAGAGCCTGGGTTGCCGCGTCGGCGAAAAAACCAGCGCGGGCTACGCCGTGGCGATGCCGGGCTGGCGGGTGGATTTGACCCGCGAGATTGACCTCATCGAGGAAGTGGCCCGGGTGCTCGGCTACGACAAAATCCCCTTGTTGCTTCCCCGGGTGCCGGTCCTCTTCAATGAAATTTCCACGCCCGTCCCTTTCGAGGACGAGATCCGCGCGGTCTTCCACCAGGCGGGCTTGAACGAAGCGGTGAACTCCAGTTTCCTTTCCCGCCGCTTCCCGGATCAATTGCACTTGGCCGCGGCCGACCCCTTGCGCCAAACCCAGGCCTTGGCCAACCCCATCGCCGACGACCAGGATGTGCTGCGCTCCAGTCTCCTGCCTTCCCTGTTGCTGAACGTCCAGTCCAACCTCGCCCATCAACAGGACGGCGTGGCCCTCTATGAGTTGAACAAGGTTTTCGCCCCCGGTTCGCCCCGGGTCCTGGAAAAACGCCAGGCCGCCGCGGTTTGGGCCGGCCAAAACGCCGAACCCGGCTGGCAATCCCCCTCCCGCGCCGTCGATTTCTTCGACTTGAAGGGCCTGACCGAGGACCTCTTGGGGTCCTTCCGGCTCGCCCACTGGACCTTTGAGTTCCAAGGCCTTTCCGCCCCCTATCATCCCGCCCAAAGTTTCCAGGTCCTGGACGGCCAGGGACGGCGGCTGGCCAAGGGCGGCGCGATCCATCCCAAGGTTTTGAAGGCCTATGACCTGCCCGGGGCCTGTTTCGCCCTGGAACTGGACCTGGAAAGCCTCTCCCAAAGCCCCTTGAGGTCCCTGGACTATAACCCGCTGCCCAAATTTCCCGCGGCTTGGCGGGACGTTGCCTTGGTCGTTCCCGATGGTGTAACATCAGGGCAGATACTTCAGGCCATCGAGTCCCAGGGCGGCGCGGAACTGAAAAAAGCGTGGTTGTTCGATCTTTACCGCGGCCCCCACGTGGCCCCCGGCCACCGGAGCTTGGCTTACCGCCTCTTGTTTCAGAACCCCGAACGCACCATGACCGACGAGGAAGTGGCGGGGAAAGTCTCGAAGATCGTTGAAGACTTGAAAACGAGGTATTCGATTGTCCTCCGATGAACTCTTCCCCGAGGTGGCCAAGCCCGTCCAGGGCTGGGACGCCCTCGAAAAACGCATCAACCGGCTCTTGGAAAGCGTGGTCCAACTACGCAATTCCAACGGCCAATTGATGAAGGAAAACATGTCGTTGAAGAACCAATTGCGCGACAAGGCTCCCGGCGAGAAGGCCGAAACCGAAAAGCTCCGCAAGGATTACGAAAGGGCCCTGGAAGACCTCAAGAAGCTCCAAAAGAACCTGGCCCAAATGGAAAAGCTCGCCGCCGAGCTCCACGACGGCAAGAAACCCTCCCCCTCCAACATGGAACTGCTATGAGCGACAAGAAATCAGTCACGGTCACCATCTACGGCAACGAATACACCCTCAAGGGCGAGGCCGACCCGCAATATATCCTGGAGCTGGCCAAATTCGTCGATTCCAAGATGACCGAGATCGGCAAGAAATCCTCCGCCCCCGCGGCCAAGGTGGCCATCCTGGCTTCCATGAACATCTCGGACGAGCTGCACCGGCTGGAAAAGGCCAAGGCCGAAAACCTGAAATTGATCGAGACCCTGGAAAAAAACCTGCTGGACATGAAGAAGTCCTCCGAGGGGTCCCTGCGGCACACGCTGGAGATGAAGGAACACCTGGAAAAAAACAAGTCCGAAGCCGAGGAATTCCGCTCGTCCATCGAAAAGGCCCAGCGGGAATTGGAATCGCTCAAGCAGGACCTGGAAGCGGCCCGCCAAAAGGCCTCGGACCTCGAGAAGGAGGCCAAGGCCGCCCGGGAAGAATTGGAGGAACTGAAGCCCCGGTTGAAGGAGGCCCAGGAAAAGCTCGCCGAGGAAATAAAGAAGAACGACTCCATCAGCGAGGAAATCAAGGAAACCCAAGGCCGGCTGGAAAAGGCCCAGATCGAGTTGACCCACAAACCCACGCCCAAGGAATCCGGCAACGGCCTGGCCCTGCCCGAGGAAAAGCTGGCCATGTTGATCCGCAAGATGGACGCCATCCTGGAATAAAGTTTAAGTCATACTCGCAGCGCCTCAGGCTTTTGGCGCCCCCTCTCACAAGTCCGAATCATTTTTAAAACCTCCAACAAAGACCTTCGAGATTATCCCTTTGGCACAAGTCTCTTAAAAGCCCTACAATTCTTGATAGCGACTACAACAGTTGATTACAAGGATTGTCTGGGATGGGAAAAATCTTGTTGGTTTATATAACAGAATGTTTGAAGAAAGCCTGGAAAGATTCCGTCAATGGTGCATTTAATTGGAGCGGGGTGGTTGGAGTTTCCATTTATGGCATTTACCATGACCACTATAAAAATGTTACGAATTTTTCCGCGGATTGGCGCGGAATGGCCGAATCAGGTTTCATTTATGCTCTTATCACTTGGGTGGCAATCTTTATTTTCAGGCTAATTTTCATAGCTCCTTTTCTCTTTTGGAAAGAGACGAAAGAAAAATCAGACTCAGAAAATAAAGATTTAACCGAAAAAGACAAAAGAGAACTTATTGAATTTTCTAAAACAATAGGAAATAGCGAAATAAAAATCACGTGGGAAAATACCAGTCAATCAGCCGAAAAGTTTGCTCAAAAAATTAAAAATTTTTTAAGACGCGAAGGTTATACAGTAAAGATGCTTTATGGCCATGCATTACTCGGAAATGGAAAACCGGGGATTGAGTTCGATATTCCGACAAAAACTATCATTGTCGGCCCCAATACCGAGGAAGTTTAGAAGAAAATTAAAGACCTTTAGATTATTCTCCGAAATTGTCAGGATCACCTGGTTTCTTGGTGTGTTTGCCTAACTTTTTTTCAGGATACATCGGTTCAATAACTGGTTTAGTCGCAGACTTTAGAATTTCAATAATTTCGTCTACCCCAAGTAACCAACGTGCAATTAATAAAAAAGCCGCCCAAATGAATGGAGATAGTCCGAGACACCAAAGGTAAATGTGGCTCGGCTCCGGTTCACCATAAGCAGTTGGCTCTTGTACCGAGGCAAGAAAAAAGGCGCTTCCGATGGTTATTGCGCACAATAAGAGAAATAAGGAACTTCCTTTTATGGGCATAAAAACTCCTCTGTTTTGATCATAACGTTCCAACCGCTTTGAGCCATTCTTAAAACAACCGTTTTACTCTTAGAACCACAAATCAGGCTTATTCGATTTTCACCGGCTTGATGTCCCAGATCTCGTCGCAATATTCCTGGATGGTCCGGTCGCTGGAGAATTTCCCCATGCTGGCCACGTTCAAAATGGCCATCTTGGTCCATTTTTCCTGGTCCTGGTAGAGGCGGGACACCCTTTCTTGGCATTCCAGATAGGCGTCAAAATCGGCCAAGAGCAGGTACTCGTCCTCATGCATGAGCGAATCATAAATGGGTTTGAAAAGTTCGGGGTTTTCGGGCGAGAAGAAGCCGCTGGCGATGAGGTCCAACACGGCCTTGAGTTCGGGCGATTTCTCGTAATAGTCCCGGGGCTTATAGCCGTCCCGCTTCACCTGCTCGACTTCCCCGGCCTTCAGGCCAAAGATGAAGATGTTGTCCTTCCCGATCTCTTCCTGCATTTCCACGTTGGCGCCGTCCAGGGTCCCGATGGTCAAGGCCCCATTGAGGGCGAACTTCATGTTGCCCGTGCCCGAGGCTTCCTTGCCGGCGGTCGAGATCTGTTCGGACAGGTCGGTGGCCGGAATGACCTTCTCGGCCAAGGACACCCGGTAGTTGGGCAGGAAAACCACCATCAGTTTGCCCTTGATCTGGGGATCCCGGTTCACGATGTCCGCGATGGAATTGATGAACTTGATGATGAGCTTGGCCTTGAAATACCCCGGCGCGGCCTTGCCCCCGAAGAAAATGGTGCGCGGCGTGAAGACCGCCTTGGGGTCGGCCTTGATGCGCAGGTACAGCGCGATCACGTGCAGGGCGTTCAAAAGCTGGCGCTTGTACTCGTGGATGCGCTTCACCTGCACGTCGAACATGGAGTCGGTGTCGATGGCCAAGCGCTGCTCGGAAGCCACCAAATGGGCCAAGCGCTCCTTGTTCTGCTTCTTGACGTCCCGCCACTCGGCGCGGAACTTCTTGTCGTCGGCGAACTTGGCCAGTTTCTTGAGCTGGGACAAGTCCGTGATCCAACCATCCCCGATGCGGGACGTGATGAGGTCGGCCAGACCCGTGTTGCATTTGCGCAGCCAGCGGCGGGGTGTGATGCCGTTGGTCTTGTTGTTGAAGCGCTCGGGATAGATCTTATAGAAGTCGGGCACCACGTTGGACTTGAGCAGTTCGGTGTGCAGGGCCGAGACGCCGTTGACCGAGTGGCTGCCCACGATAGCGAGGAACGCCATGCGGATGTGCTGCTCGGGGCCCTCCTCGAAGATGGACATCTGTCGCAATTTTTCCACGTCCCCGGGGAAATGATTGGCCACTTCCCTGAGGAACCGGGTGTTGATTTCCTGGACGATCTGCAGATGCCGGGGGAACAAGCGGCCAAAGAGGCCCACCGCCCATTTTTCCAGGGCCTCGGGCAACAAGGTGTGGTTGGTATAGGCGAAAACCTTGCGGGTGATGTCCCAGGCCTCTTCCCAATCCAAACCCTCCTCGTCCAAAAGAATGCGCATGAGCTCCACGATGGCGATGGTGGGATGGGTGTCGTTGAGCTGGATGGCCGCGTAATCCGGCAGCTTCCGCAGGTCGTCATGCTCGCGCTTGAAACGCCTCAGGATGTCCTGGATGGAGGCCGTCACGAAGAAATATTGCTGTTTCAGGCGCAATTCCCGCCCCTCGGCGCTGTTGTCGTTGGGGTAAAGCACCTTGGAAATGGACTCGGTGGCGGTCTTCTTGGAGGTGGCCGCGAAATAATCGCCCTTGTTGAAGAAATCCAGCTCGAATTCCTCGGTGGCCTTGGCCGACCAGAGGCGCAGGTTGTTGACCGTGCGGTTGCCGTAGCCCGGGATGGGCATGTCATAGGCCACCGCCAAGACGTCCTCGGTGCCGATCCAGTCGAACACCATCTTGCCCGAGCGGTTGGTGCGCTGCACCACGTGGCCGCCGAATTTCACCCGGTAGCAATACTCGGGGCGGGCCTTTTCCCAGGGATGCTCGAAGGCCAGCCATTCATCCGGCTCCTCCACTTGGTAGCCGTGGACGATTTTCTGCCGGAAAATGCCGTAGTCATAGCGGATGCCGTAGCCATAAGCGGGGATTTGAAGGGTCGCCAAGGAATCAATGAAGCAGGCCGCCAAACGGCCCAGGCCCCCGTTGCCCAACCCCGCGTCGATCTCGACCTCGCGCAGTTCTTCCAGGTCATAACCGAGCGTTTCCATGGCCCGGGCCACCTTGTCGTCCACCTGCAGGTTGACGATGGAATTGCCCAGCGTGCGGCCGATGAGGAATTCCAGCGACAGGTAATAAACCCGCTTGACCTTCTGGGTGCGGTAAGCATCCTGCGTGGCCACCCAGTTCTCCACCAACCGGTCGCGCACGCCGTAAGCCAGGCTCAGGTAGCGATCATAATCCGTGGCGGTGGCGGGTTCCTTGATGAGGCGGTACTTGAGGTTGTTTTGGAAGGAAAGGACAAAGTCCTCGACTCGCGTGCCCTTGTGGTAATCGGCGTCGGCCTTGGGCGCGGATTTGGATTTGGGGTCATTTTTTTTCATGGTCGTCCTTTATCTCGTATTCCACGTCCAGGACTCCCTGACTGGACACCGAAGGCCGTCCAGGGCGCGGAAAGGGTTGGGATGCGGCGGAAGAAGCGGCGGAAGGAAGCAGGGCGCGGAAAAGAGCCCCCGTCAGGGCCAAACCCAGAACCGCCAAGGCGATGAAAAGCGCCACCGGGATCAAGGCCAGTCCCGCCAAAAAAACCAGCGGCAACAACCAGCCCGGGGCCTGCAAAGTCCGCACTTGAAGTTTCATCACGGGGCTTAACTCCCTGGAGGATGCCAGCATTCTCATACAGCCCCCCCGAATTCTCAACCCTCAAGATGAACTAATCGGCGGGCGCTTGACAAGAAGGCCCCCGTTCTTAAAATGATTCAAGAGCCACCTGCGTTGTTCGACCTTGGGGCGGGAAATTCTGAGCCACAAAATAAAAAACGGGTGTTCAAAACCAATCGGGGATAGCCTTCCTCGGAAGGCCATGAACCGCTTGATCGGGCACCCACCTGACCTAGTCAGGCCTCAGAAAAGTACTGTCTTAAACGGCATCGGCGGGCGGCTTTTTTTATTCGTCCCTTTCCCAAAGCCCCCTTGTTGCCCTTCCCCACGGGCTTTATCATGGCCGCATGGATTTATTCGATTCCGTCCCTGAGGAAAAAGACGCCGTCCGGCCCTTGGCCATCCGCATGTCCCCCAAAACCCTCGACGAATACGTGGGCCAGGAACATTTGGTGGGCCCGGGCAAGCTCCTGCGCCGCCTCTTGGAATCCGGCAAAATCGTCTCGCTGATCCTTTACGGGCCCCCGGGCACGGGCAAGACGGGTTTCGCCCGGCTCGTGGCCCGCAAACTCCAGGGGCGTTTCGTGGCGCTCAACGCCGTGACCTCGGGGCTGGCCGAACTTCGGTCGGTCTTCAACGAAGCCACCGAAAATAAAAAGCTCTACCAAAAATCGACCATCCTCTTCCTC
>DATKNU010000180.1:0-6897 GCA_035541195.1 bacterium | reverse complement strand
CTTGGATCAGGTTGTCGAGCTTGGTGCCCTGGCCGATGCGGGTCGTGCCTAGAACCGCCCGGTCCACGCAAACGTTGGCGCCCAGCTCCACATCGTCCTCGATGACCACGTTCCCCACCTGGGGGATTTTGACGTACTTGTCCTTGTCCCGGGCGAAGCCGAAGCCGTCGGCCCCCACCACCACGCCGGGCTGTAAAATGACCCGGTTCCCGATCCGGCAATTTTCCCGGATGGTCACGTTGGGATATATCAGGCAATCCTCGCCGACCTCGGCGCCCTCGCCCAGGAAAACCCCCGGGAAAAGCACGCTGCCCTTGCCCACCTTGGCGCCCGCCGAAACCGTGGCGCCGGTGAAAACCACCGCGGCCGGATCCACCGACGCGGCCCCGTCCACCACCGCCCCGGGCCGAACACCCGCCGCGTAACGCGGGGCGGGATGGAACAAGGCGATGGCCTTGGCCAGCACCAGGTAGGGGTTGGGCACGACCACGAAGGCCTTGTCCACCCCCGGCAAGGCCTTCTCGCACAAGATGGCCGAGGCCCGGGTGTCCTTGGCCTCGGGAAGATAACGGGGATTGGTGATGAAGGTCAGGTCGCCCTCATGGGCGGCCGAAAGAGGCGCGATGCCCCGTAAAGCCAGTTGGGGGTCCCCCTGGAAGGAGGCCCCCAATTGACCGGCTAATTCACTTAAGGTGAAGGAACGGCCCATCCGGTCGCTTATTTGGACGAATCGCTGTCCGACGCCGCGGGGAAAGCCTTCTCCACCTCATCGGTCAAATCCACCGGGTTGGTGACCAGGATGGTCTTCTCGGAGTCCAGGACCACGTCCACGCCCTTGCCCTGGGCCACCTTGGTGACGATGGCCTTGATCTGGGTCAGGATATCGTCGGTCATCTGGTTCTCATCGGTCTTGAGTTCGGCCAGGATCTGGTTCTTTTGTTGGGAATAATCCTCCAACTTTTTCTTGAGGATGTATTCCTTGTCGGATTTCTGCTTGGGGGTCAACACGGAAGACTGCTTCTTCAACTCGGCGTCCAAATCCTGCAGGTCCTGCTCCTGGCCCGCCAAATCCTTCTGTTTCTTTTGGGCGATGGCGTTGAACTTATCCTGGGCCGCCTTGGTGCCGGGATAATCCGCGAAAAGCTTGGCCAAATCCACGGTGGCCACCTTAAAGTCCTTGGCCAACACCGGGGAAATCATCAAGAAAAAGCAAACCACGAAGCTGAGGATACGCATGCACGACTCCTTAAACGAAATAGGTCCAGAAACCATCCATCCCTCATTGGACGAAGATTCAGTCCCAAGGGTTCCCCTGGAACCCCTCAAGAGGGGCTTATTCGGGCCACTGGCACGAGGCAGGATTCTAACACGGGGTCCGGCCGGGGACAATGCAAGGAAAAGAGGCCTTTACAGGGGCCTGGCGGTTTGGAGGAATTTCAGGAGGATTTGTTGATCCTGGGCGGGCAAAAGCGTGAATTTCAGCCCGTATTCATAACGGCCTTGCGAGGGAAAATTGTGGTAGTTCGAACGCACGACTTCCGCCTCGCCCCGCAAGGGGGTTTGGGACGGATCCAGGGGGAACTCGATCTCAATGAGCGAATTCACTTCCAGGTAATTCTTGGTGGAAAGGAAAAAGCCCGTCTGGCTGAGGTTGGCCATCAGGTTGTTGCCATTGTGCAGGCTGGGCTCGGGCGGCTCCCCCGTGGGGGATTTCATCAAGCGGAATCGGATATGGAAATGAACGGGAATCCGGGGCGCGACGCGTTGGTCCGAGGGGCTGGTCATGGAATCATCCTACGGGGCCCGGCGAGGCCCGGCTTACAGGAAAAGAAGGACCGCCGTCACGACCGCCGTCGCCCCCACGGCTAGGACCTTCATCACGCTGGAGGGCTTCTTCTTCTGGGCTTCCAAATTGCTGATTTTCATGGCGTCAAAAGGACGGCCATAGCTCCACAGGTCTTCTTCCTGGACGTTGGGCTTGGCCTGGGAAGCCGCCGAAGCCAATTGGGTGGGGGCCGACATGCCCGAAGCCACCGGGAAAGTCACCCGGCCCAATTGGGGGTTGTAGAGACCGTCGTAGATGGTGCGGGCGATCAGGTTCGGGTCCGTCTGTCTAAAATCGTTATCGGCCAAAGCCAAAGACTTGGGCGAGTAGTTCACGATGTTGTAACTCGTGTTGTTGTAGATATGGTTGCCCGAAATCACCGGCGTGCCGAAGTCCTTCAAGTAGAAGGCGTACTTGTTGTTGTAAATCTCGTTGTTGGAAATCACCGGGCTGGAGGTGTCCGAAATCAGCACAAAACCCACGCCATTGGCCGTGATGCGGTTGTGGATGATCTGGGGCTGGGAATTCAAGGCCACTTCCACCGCGCTCTGGGAGCCATAGATGGCGCAGCCGGTGATCATGGGCGAGGCGGCGTTGCAAACGATGCGGCCCCCCTTGACCAAACAGGCTTGGAGGATGGAGTTGGCCGGGTCGCTGCCGTAAAAATAAATGGCGCCCCACAGGTTCCCCGTGACGTCAGGCTGGAAGGAAATGGGCTGGGTATTGTCCCCCACGGCCCGAAGGCCGCCTTCCACGATCAGGTTCGGCCCGTCCCCGGGTTTGCCCGAGGTGCCGGCCACAAAATGGATTTCAGTTCCCGGGGCGATGGTCAAAACCGCGCCCTTGGCCACGATGATGTCGTTTTGGATGATGTAGGGGTTTCCGTCGGGGGTCCAAGTGGTGCTGGCGCCGATGCCGTCGTGGATGTAGGTGGGGCCCGCCGCCCAAACCCGGGACAAAGTCATCGCCAACAGGGCCGCACAAAGAACCAACCATGAATTTTTCCGCAAGGGAAGCCTCTTAATGATGATGGTGAACGGAAAGCGAAAGTTAGTCTAACAAAAGGCCCAGGCTTTGCAAAGCCATTTGATTCCGCGCCGGTTAACGGCAAATTTCCAAATTACTTGAGCCTTACCAAAGACGCCGGGGTCCAGGTTTTCCGTTAAAACAGGCAAGGCAAAGGCCGCCGGATTTCCAGAGACCTTTGCCTTGCGCCTTGATTATCAATCGGCCAAGACTTATTTCAGCGTCTTGATGTCGATGACAAAGCGGTATTTGACATCGCCCTTGATGACCCGCTCATAAGCCTCATTGACCTTCTCCACGGGGATGACTTCCACCTCGGAGCCGATTTTCTTTTCGCCGCAGAAATCGAGCATTTCCTGGGTTTCCCGGATTCCCCCGATGAGCGATCCCGCTAGGCGGCGGCGCTTGCTGATGACCGAGAAGGCGTGCACCGGCGCCGGCTGGGGCGGAACCCCCACCAACACCAGGGTGGCGTCGCGCTTCAATAAATTGAGGTATTGGTTGAGGTCGATCTGGGCCGAGACCGTGTTGATCATCAGGTCAAAGTAACCCGCGTATTGCTCGAAGGTCTTGGGGTCCTTGGTGTTGGCGAACTTCTTGGCGCCCAGCTTCAGGGCGTCGTCTTTTTTGTTGTCCGAGGTGCTCAAAACCGTCACCTCGGCGCCCATGGCCGCGGCGAGCTTCACTCCCATATGGCCCAAACCGCCCAGGCCCACGATGCCTACCTTGTCGCCCGGCTTCACCTTCCAGGTGCGAAGCGGCGAGTAGGTGGTGATGCCGGCGCAAAGAAGGGGCGCGGCGGCCTCCAAGGGGATGCCGGCGGGCACCCGAAGCACGTAGTTCTCGTCCACCACGATGTGGGTGGAATAACCGCCTTGGGTCGGGGTCTTGCCGTCTTTTTCCACGCTGTTATAGGTGAAGTTGGCGCCCTTGTCGCAATACTGCTCTTCCCCGTCATGGCAGGACCCGCAGGAACGGCAGGAGTCCACGAAGCAACCCACGCCCACCGTGTCACCCACCTTGAACTTGGTCACCGAGGGCCCCACCTTCACGACCTTCCCGACGATCTCGTGGCCCGGCACCATGGGGAAAGTCCCCGGGCTCCATTCGTCGCGCACTTGGTGGATGTCCGAATGGCAGATCCCGGCATAGAGGATGTCCAAAGCCACGTCGTGGGGGCCCGGTTCCCGGCGTTCGATGGCGTGGGGGCCCAGAGGGGCCTTGGGGGTCTTCGCGGCGTAAGCTTTCACAGTCGGCATGAGTTTCTCCTTGAGGGAGTTATTTTTCGAAGGCTAGCACTGAAGCGGTTAAAAAAGCAAAGGGCAAAAAGACATTTAACCCGGGTACAACACTGGTCGTGCCTGGCGGACCAGAAATAGCCGCCAGGCGAAGCCCCCGAAGGGGCAAAGAGTGGTGGAGGTGGTGGGAATCGAACCCACGTCCTGAAAAACATCCGTAAAGGGTCCTACGTGCGTAGCTCAAGAATGAATCTCGCCCCCCGCTCGCTCTCGAGCGGCCGGCGGGGAGCCAGCCCCATTGGATCTCGTCCGCCCATCGGTGGAACAACCCTGTGGCGGACCAGCCTACTGCTTACGTTCCCTCCCCCTAATAGGCATCAAAGGCGGAACGCTAACCGCTTTAAGCGGCCAGAGCTAACTGGTTATCGGCAGTTAAACCGTTGCCATGTTTGACGAGCGATGGCGCCTCGACACGCACCCTAAAGTTCAGCTTCCCAGTCGAAACCGGTCACCCCCATGTAATGTTCCATGAAATATCCAAAACAGACATTTCATGATCCCCCGTCTTGGCCGGCGTAGCGTCAGCGGAGTCGGCCGCTTTGGACGGGGGGCAAAAAATTAACAAAAAATTTTGATGAAGAAATTCGAAATGTCCCCCGAAGCCCCGCCGAGCGTCAGCGGAGGCGGAATCGGGCGAAGGGGGACAACCCCTTCGATCAACACTCCAAACGAAACTTCACTAGTGTTTCATCTTAAGCTTTGCCCAAGCTTTTCTCAAGGATCCCGGGCACATCTTCCAGCGTGGCCTGCTTAAACCACACATTATCGGGATAAAGCAGGACATTGGCGCCTTGCTCGCACACATCCAGGCAATAGGTCTTGGAGACCCGGATCCGAGAGGCCTGGCCCGCGGTCTTCACCGCTTCCTTCAGCGCCGCGGCCAATTGCTTGCCGCAAAAGGTGGCCCCGCAGGAAACCCGCTCGCCCGCCGGGCGCTCGTTGACGCAAACCAGGATGTATTTTTCGAATTCGGGTTTTGAGGATTCCAAGTTTCGCCTCCAATGAAATTATCTAAGAGGCGAAGATTGCCCGGCGTAGCCTAGCGAAGCCGGGCACGTCAAACGGCACCCCTCACCCTGGCCCTCTCCCTCAATCCCACAAGGGGGCAAATGGGGGCGAGGGTATTAAAACACAGCTACTCCCCCATCACCTTGATCAAAAGCCGCTTCTTGCGTTGACCGTCGAACTCCGCGTAATAAACCTGCTGCCAGGGCCCCAAGTCGAGCTTCCCCGCCGTGACGGGGACGATGACCTCATGATGCACCAAAAGGCTCTTCAAATGCGAGTCCCCGTTGGTCTCGCCGGTACGGTGGTGGCGGTAGTCCGCTTTATAAGGAGCCAACTTTTCCAGCCACTCGTCAATGTCGGCGATCAGGCCGTCCTCGGCGTCATTCACATAGACCCCGGCGGTGATGTGCATGGCCGAAACCAGGATCATGCCTTCCTGGATCCCGCTTTTCCTCAGGGCCTTTTCGACTTCCCCCGTGATGTTGATGTATTCCCGGCGCTTAGTGGTGTTGAACCAAAGATGTTCGGTGTGGAATTTCATGAAAAACCTCCGGCAAAAGCTATTTCACCACGAAGCCACAAAGTTCACGAAGTAAATCAAAAGATTAAATAAAAGGGAAAGAAGTATTAAGAATTTTGTCCAACTTCGTCCGCTTCGTGAACTTCCTGGTAAAAAAGATTTGAGGTTAGGTTAGACGCTCGTTTGGATGGGTTCTTCCTGGAATTGGGAGGCCTCGTCCAGCACCCAGGAGCGCATGGAAGCGAACTTGCCCTTTTGGATGGACATGATGACGTAGGAAAAACCGGGCCAGGCGGCCTGGCGGTCGGTCTCGGAAGCCTTGTCCGGATGGTCAGGATGGGAGTGGAAGATGCCGAGCACGTCCAGCCCCTTTTGGCGGGCCAAGGCTTCCCCCTTCAAATAGTCCTTGGGGTCCATGTCATAGCGGGTCTCGGGCTTGAGCTTATTGAGGTTGCCGCATTCGAAAACCTCGGTCACCACCCGCTCCGGGCCCGATTTGCCCAGCATGAGCCCGCAGATTTCGTGCGGGAAACCCCGCTCCCCGATTCCCTTCATCTGGGCTTCGGCCTCTTTCTCAAAGCGGATCATGAGAGCTCCCACACACGGGTTGAAAGGTACTTGTCCCCCGAGTCGGGGAAGACGGTGACGATGCAGCCCTTTTGGATTTGTTTGGCCAATTTGATGCAACCATCCATGGCGCCGCCGCTGGAAAGGCCCACCAAAAGCCCCTCCCGCCTCGCCAGGCGCTGGACCCATTCGTAGGATTCCTCGGTGTCCATGGCGATCTTGAAATCATAGCCATGCTCGTCATAAATGCCGGGCACGATCGAGGAGGCCATGTGCTTGAGGCCTTCCAAGCCGTGGAAAGGTTCAGCGGGTTCCAAAGCCACCACTTGGATCGAGGGCTTCATTTCCTTCAGCCGCCTGCCCGTGCCCATGAGCGTCCCGCTGGTGCCGATGCCCGCGGCGAAATGGGTGATCTCGTCCCCCACGGCCTCCATGATTTCCTCGGCGGTGGTCAAGTAATGGGCCCTGGGGTTCTCGGGGTTGTTGTACTGGTCCGGCACGAAATATTTACCGGGATCGGCCTGGTAAATCTCCCGGGCCAGGCGGATGGCGCCATCGGACCCTTCCATGGGGCTGGAGTAACGCACTTGCGCCCGGAAAGACTTCAGGATCCTCTTGCGCTCGTCGCTGACGTTGGCCGGGACGGCCAGGAG
>DATKNU010000179.1:0-4473 GCA_035541195.1 bacterium | reverse complement strand
TGATCCAAGTGGGGCACAACGTGGTCATCGGCAAGCACGGGGTGATCGCGGCCCAGACAGGGATCGCGGGCTCCACCACCGTGGGGGATTTCACCATGATGGGCGGCCAAGTGGGGCTGGCGGGCCATTTGAAGATCGGCGACCAAGTGACTTTGGCGACCCGCACCGGCGTCATGGAGGACATCCCCGACAAGGGTCTCTACTGGGGATCCCCCTCGGCCCCCATGGCCGAGGAAATGAAGAACGTGGCGGCCTACCGCCAGTTGCCCCAACTGCTCAAGCGGCTTCGCCAATTGGAAAAAATCGTGGAAAAGATCCAGGGGTCGGAAAAACGTGAGCCTTAAACAAAAGACCATCGCGAAGGCCTTCCGTTTCCAGGGCAAGGGCCTGCACACCGGATCGGAGTCCGTAGTGACCGTTTCCCCCGCCGCCGAGGGCTCGGGCATCCGTTTTTTCCGCAAGGACTTGGGCGCGGAAATCAAACTTTCCCCCTTCCACGTCACCAACACGGCTCGGGGCACCACCTTGACCGGCGAGAAGCACGCGCAGGTCCACACCATCGAACATTTTTTGGCGGCGGTCCGGGGTTTCCAAATCACCAACCTCACGGTGGAAATGACCGGCGAGGAAATGCCCATCATGGACGGCAGCGCCCTGGCCTTTTGCGAGGCGCTGAAGGGGGCCGGATTGGTGGAGCAGGCCGCCGCCGCGGATCCCCTGGTGGTGACCGAGGTGGTGGAACTCACGATGGGGGACGTGTACCTGAAGGCCGAGCCCGCGGAAGGGCTGCAGTTGGACGTGACCATTTCCTTCCCCTATCCGGGCTTGGAACACCAAAACCTGAAGCTGCGGGTCTCGCCGGCGGATTTCGAGAAGGAACTGGCGCCCGCCCGGACCTTTTGTTTCGAGAAGGAAGTCGAGATCCTGCGCCAGCAGGGGCTCATCAAGGGGGGCGGTTTAGACTGCGCCCTGGTGGTGGGGGAAAAGGGCGTGCTGAACGGGCCGCTGCGTTTCCCCGACGAGTTCGTGCGGCACAAGACCATGGACCTCTTGGGCGATTTGAGCCTGCTCAACCGGCCCCTGGTGGGGAAGATCACGGTGCGGAAGGCCGGCCACCGCACCCACGTGGAATTGGCCAAGGCCTTGGAAGAAAAATTCGGGAAAAAAAGCCCCGCCACCGGGGCCGGGAACGCCAAAAAGGGAGACGCCATGCTTGACATCATTGAGATCCAAAAACTGTTGCCGCACCGATATCCTTTCCTGCTGGTGGATCGGATTTTGGAGCTGGAGCCGGGCAAGCGGGTCGTGGGCTTGAAAAACGTCTCGATGAACGAGGCTTTCTTCCAGGGCCATTTCCCCGGCCATCCGGTCATGCCGGGCGTGCTCATCCTGGAAGCCCTGGCCCAGGTGGGCGGCGTGGCGGTTTTGGCGGCCCGGGAAGGCGACAACAGCAAGATCCAATACCTGGCCGGCATCGACGAGGCCCGCTTCCGCAAGCCCGTCAAGCCCGGCGACCAACTGCGCCTGGAAGTGGACGTCACCCTGCTGCGCACCAAAATCTGCAAACTCTCCGCCCGCGCGGTCGTGGACGGGCAGGTGGTGACCGAGGCCCAGATCACCTGCGCCTTGGTGGACAAGGGACAGGCGGAGGACAACGCCTGATGCCCCAGATCCATCCCACCGCCATCGTGGACCCCCAGGCCCGCTTGGGCGAGGGCGTGGTCATCGGGCCCTACGCGGTGGTGGACGCCCACGTGACTTTGGGGGAGGGCACCCAAGTGGGGGCCCACGCGGTCATCACGGGCCACACCACGCTGGGCAAGAACAACCGGATTTTCACCGGCGCGGTCCTGGGCAGCGAGCCCCAGGACGTCAAGTTCCGCGGCGAGACAACTTACCTGGAGATCGGCGACAACAACCTGATCCGGGAATACGCCACCCTGAACCCCGGCACCGGGGAGGGAACGAAGACCGTCATCGGCAACGACAATTGGCTGATGATCCAAAGCCACGTGGGGCACAATTGCGTGGTGGGAAACCACGTCAAGCTGGCCAACCTGGCCACCCTGGGCGGGCATGCCCGCGTCGACGACTACGCCAACATCGGCGGCGTCACGCCGGTCCACCAGTTCGTCCACGTGGGGAAGTTCGCCATGATCGGCGGGGGCTACCGGGCGGTCCAGGACGTGGCGCCTTTCATGATCGCGGGGGGCGAACCCCTGCATATCGCCGGGATCAACCAGGTGGGTTTGGAAAGGGCCAATTTCCCCAAGGAAACCATCGAGCAATTGAAGAAGGCCCATAAGGTGATCTTCCGCAGCCACTTGACCGTCAAGGAAGCCGCGGAGGCGCTCAGCCGGGATTTCCCCCCGCTGGAGGAGATCAAGACCTTGATTGATTTCATCACCCATTCCCAGCGCGGCATTGTCCGCTAGCCCGGCTTTGAGGAACCCTTCCGCCTCCGGCGCCCCGATCGGCCTCATCGCCGGGGGCGGGGAATTGCCCCTGCTTTTCGCCCAAAGCGCCCGCCAAGCGGGCTATTCCCTCAAGATCGCGGCCCTGCGGGGCGAGGCTTCGCCGGCCCTGGGGCGTTGGGGCGACGAAGTCCAATGGCTTTCGGTGGGCCAACTGGGGAAGCTCATTTCTTTCTTCAAGAAGACCCAAGTGCGCCGGGCCCTGATGCACGGCCGGGTCCGCCATGGCAGGATCTTTTCCGACCTGCGTTTCGACTTCAAGGCCCTGGCGCTTTTGGCGCGCGCCAAGAACCGATCCGGCGAGGCCCTGCTCAAGGAAGTGGCGGGGGAATTGGGCCGCCAGGGGATTCGATTGCTGGACGGCCGCTTTTTGATGGAAGGGCATTTGGCGCCCAAAGGGCTCCTCACGCGGCGCAAACCCTCGGCCCAAGACGAAGCCACCCTGCGCTACGGCCTCCAAGTCGCCCGTCAATTATCCCGTTGGGCCGTGGGGCAGACCTTGTTGTTGAAGAAGGGGGCCGTGGTGGCCGTGGAAGCCATGGAAGGCACCAACGAGGCCATCCGCCGGGCGGGCGAATGGGCGGGGCCGGGCGTCCTCATGGTCAAGACGGCCAGTCCCCGGCAGGACTGGCGTTTTGACATTCCCACCGTGGGGCTTCGGACCTTGGAGCAATTGGCGAGGATCAAGGCCGCGGGGCTGGTGGTGGAAGCGGGAAAAACCTTCCTGCTTGAGAAAGAAAAGACCCTTCAGTTCGCCGACCGGCACGGACTTTTCCTGCGGGCCCTTTAACCCCCGGGGATCTTTTGACAAGCTTCGAGGCCATTTCCAAAGCTCTGTCCAAGTGAAGGCGCGGGCGGAAAAATCCTGAGAGTGAAGGGCGGGGCCGCGGGGTTCGTCACGCTTGAAAATGGTTGCGTCGGGGAAAAGGGTTCAGCGGTTTTTGGAGAACAAGAGCCAGAGGCCGCCGAGGCCGAAAAGGACATTGGCCACCCACATGGCCACGAAGGGCGACAGGGTCCCCGAGGTGCCCAGTGTCTGGAAAATCTGCATCCCTCCGATGTAGGCGAAGGCCACCAGCAGGCATATCCCGAAGCTGGACGCCACCCCGCTGTACTTGCCCAAGCTCCAGCCCCAAGGCACCCCCAACAGCGCCAAGATGACGCAGGCGAAGGGGACGGCGATTTTCTTGTGGAATTCCACCAGCTCCCGATGGTTGTCCGACCCGCTTTGCTTGAGCTGTTGGATGATGGAATAAAGCTGGACCAAGTTGAGTTCCCCGGGTTGGGTCTCGTCCTTCAGGAAGTCCTCGGGTTTTTGGGGCAGGGGGAAAGCCGCTTGGGAGAAGGGCTTGCAGCTGATCTCGGCGCCGGTGTCGTCGAAGGCCCGGAAATAACCGTTCTTGAAGACCCATTGGCCGTCCACATAGCGGGCCTGTTCGGCGTCGATCCGGGATTTGATTTGGATGCCGTTGCTGAAAGCGATCACGATGATGTCCGTCATGGTGTTGGTGGTCCCGTCGAAATGGCCGATGTGGAGCATCTCGTTGTCCGCGTCCATGAGCGAGATGTTGGACTTGGCGGTCAGGTGGACCTGGGGCCGTCGCTCGATGTCGTTCCACCGGATCTGCCGTTCCAGGTAATTGGCCTTGGGCACGACCACCTCGTTGAACAGCAGCGTGCCCAGGAAGACCAGGGCCCCGCAAAAGAGCAGGGGGGCGGTCACCCGAAAAATGCTCACGCCGCCGGCCCGCATGGCGATCAGCTCGCTGAGCTTGCTCAAGTTTCCCAGGGAGAAAAGCACCGCCATGAGGACCGCGATGGGGATGATTTCGGTGAGCAGGCCGGGGATTTTCAAAAGGTAATATTCCAGGGAAATCAGGAAACCGGGTTTTTGCTGCATGACGTAATGCAGCTCGTCGAAGACCTGGATGACCAGGATGATCACCGAAAAGGCGAACACCGACACCAGGAAGGGCGAAAGGAATTGGCGCAATAAATA
>DATKNU010000178.1:0-4333 GCA_035541195.1 bacterium | reverse complement strand
CTCCTATGGGCCCTGGCGGCCCTCTTGAACCGCCTGGCCCCCCGGCTTTTCTTCCCGGACTTCACGCCCCAAGAGGTCGCCGCCCTCAGCGGCGCGGGGACGCTTCTTTTCGGCGCTTGGGCCTGGGGCAAGGCCCGGGCGCTCAGGGCCCGCCGCCGGGAAGCCTGCCGCCGGATCGAGGCGATCCTCCAAAAAAGGAACCCCCCGGCGCAGGCGGATGAAAACGAGGTGATGCTGGCCGGCCGGGTGGTGGCCCGTTTGGCCCGCAACGCCGACGAGGACTTGCGGGAAATCGACGCGGACTTTTCCCCGGAGTCCCTGGGCCGGCTGGACGCTTGGCTCCCCCTTTTGCTGGACGAAATCCAGACCGAGGAGGACGCCCTGATCCGCCTGGGCGTGGTGGGCACCTACCTGGGGGAGGTGCTTTGCCGCCACCGGGGCTGGCGCTGGTTCTTCAAACCCGACCCCGCGCTCCGGCAATTTTCCTACTTGCCCTCGCTGCTTCGCCGGGGCGAAAGGCAATTGGACCCCTATGCCTGGGCCGGGGAGCTTTTCAGACGCCGAAAGCGGGCCGCCGCGCTTTTGGGGGAGGCCCAATGAGGCTCCGGGGGATTTTCACGGTTTGGGCGTTGGCCGCCGCCGCGCCGCTCTTGGCCCAGGAGCCGGCGCGGCCCGACATCCAGGTGATCTCGGCGGCGGCGCCCCTGCAGATTTACCATGACCACAGCACGGCGCAGATCACGGCCATGCGCCATATCCGTTTTCCCTCGCCCCATATGCATAGCCCGGGCATCACGGTGGCGGAAAGCGAACTCAAGACCAGCTACGAGTTGAAATTCAGGCCCCGCCCCCATTCGACCCAATATGAGTTTTGGGCCACCTCGGTGACGGTGGTTTTTGACTATGTGCGCATGGACGTCTATATTTCAAGCCAATATGGCGAGGGCAGTTGCGAGTACAATCAGATCTTGGCCCACGAGAAACAGCACGTGGCCATTGACGAGCAAACGCTGGAAAAGTACAAAAACCGGATGGCTTACGCCCTGAAGCACAGCCGCCTGATCCCCACGGCCTTCCGGCCCCTGGTCGCCCGCTCGCCCGAGGAGGGCAAGGCGATCCTGACCAAGCGCGTGCTGGGGATCGTGAACCCCTATTTCAAGCAATACCACCACGAGGTCCGCGTCCGAAACGCGTGGATCGACTCCCCGGCCAATTACCACCGGGTCCAAGCCCGGTGCAACGGCTGGTAATTTTTCGTTAAAAGGAAATCCCGTGAGAAAATTCCTCCTGCTTTTGGCGCTGGTCGGGGCGGCCCCCCTTTGGGCCGACGACTTGAATTGGATCGTCAACGGGGATTTCAAGCATCCCGGGGCCGGCGGCCCAGGCTGGGTCGGAAGCCTCAACCTGCAGCCCGGCCGGGACGGGCGCGCGGTGGTTTACATGCAGAACCTCCAGCCGGTCTGGACCGAGGTGAGCCAAAAGGTGCCTTTCCCGGACCCGCCGCCGGCGGCCATCGAGATTTCAGGCTGGCTCAAGACCGAGAACGTGGTGAGGGGCGCGCAGGATTGGAACGCGGCGCGCATCAGCGTGGTTTTTTACGACGCTTCGGGCAACCGCCTGGGCGATTGGCCGCCCACCACGGCCCAATTGACCGGCACCCACGATTGGGCCCTCTATTCGCGGGAATATCCGGTGACGCCCGGCACGGCCTGGGCCACGGTGGAACTTTCCCTGGGCGACTGCACGGGCCGCGCTTGGTTCAGCGACCTGGCCTGCTCGGCCTATGATTTCGACAACAAGCCCCTGGCGGCGGGCGCCAAGTCCCACCCGGGGTTGAAGCCGCCGCCGCCCCCGCCGGGCGTCAATTGGCTGCTCAACCCGGGCTTTGAGGATTTCACTTCCAGGGATTGGAACGGCGGCCAGACCGTGCCCCAGGGCCATGAGTCCGCGCACAGCCGCTACCTGGAAAACGAACAGCCGGCCTGGACCCTGGCCCAGCAGGACGTTTCCTTCAACGGCCAGACGCCCGCCTCCATCCGCTATGGCGGCTGGCTGAAAACCGAGGGCGTCCAACTCGGGACCGAGAATTACATGGCCGCGCGGCTCGGCGTCGATTTCCGGGACGCCTCGGGCAAACAAGTGGGCGGCTGGCAGGATTCGGCCTGCAAGGTGACCGGCACCACGGATTGGACCCATTACGAGCGCGCCTATGCGGTGCCCCCGGGCGCGGCTTCGGCGCACCTGGACGCGGGGTTGGGGAACTGCGTGGGCAAGGCCTGGGTGGACGACCTTTCGCTCGAGCTTTTGGACGCCCAGGGCGCGCCCCTCACCACCCAACTGGTGACGGAGCAAAAGAGCGACACCTCGGATTGGTACGCCTACCAGCCCCCGCCGGGCCCCTCGGACACGGCGTTGGACCTGTCGTTCCTGAATGAGCGACCGGCGGGCACCCACGGCTTCGTCACGGTGAAGGACGGGCATTTCGCCTTCAAGGACGGGACCCGGATACGCTTCTGGGGCACGGACCTGGTGGGGCCCAACATCTTCCTGCCCCATGAGCAGGCGGACGCCCTGGCCCTGAGGCTTTCCCGGTTGGGGGTCAACCTGGTGCGCCTGCACATGGCGGACGCGGACTGGACCGACAATAATTTCTTCGATCCCAAGGCCGACAACACCCTGTCCCTGAGCCCGCCCCAGGTGGACAAGTTCGACTACCTGGTGGCGGCGCTCAAGAAGAACGGCATCTATGTCTATCCGGATTGGATCGTGGGCCGCAAGTTCCGCGCCGGGGACCAGGTGCCGGACTATCAAACCCTGCAGGAAGGCGCCAAGGGCGTGATCCATTTCAGCCAGCGGATCATCGAGATGAACAAGCTTTACGCCAAGCAAATCCTGACCCACTTGAACCCCTACACCCGCCTGACCTTGGCCTCGGACCCGGTTTACGTGGGCAACGAGGTGGTGAACGAGTCCTCCATCTTCACGGATTTTTCCGAGCAGAATTACCCCCCGGCCTACTGGGCCGAACTGCAGAAGCTTTACACGCGGTGGGGCGGCAAGGGGCTGGTGACCCATTTCAAGTTCGACTATGACGCGCAAAAGCTGGTGGCCACCCGGAACCCGGAAAACACCGACGCCACCCTGCGCTTCCTCTTGGCCGCCGAGGAGGCCAGCAACCGGCAGATGAGGCAATTCCTCAAGATCACCAGCCCCCACGCCCTTTTGACGGGGAGCAACATGGGGCTGCCGGTCTTGGGGGATTTGAGGGCCGATTCCCTGATGGACTTCATGGACACCCACGCCTATTGGGACCATCCCCAGTTCTGGAACATCGAGGGCGGTTGGGCGAACATCGATTTCGCCCCGCTCAACAACAATTCCCAGCTCCAAAACCCCTTCCAGGGCGCGCTGGTCTTCAACCTGTGCCACGCGGCGGTGGAAGGCAAGCCCCTGATCGTGACCGAGTGGAACGATTGTTTCCCGAACGAATACCGTTTGGAGGGGCCGGTGCTCCTGACCGCCTACGGGGCCCTGCAGGATTGGGACGGCCTTTTGCAATTTGACTACGGGGCCGACAAGCCGGGCACGGTGAAGATGTCCAACTTCGCCCTCAACACCCGGGTGGACAACGAGCCGCTTTACCAGGCGGGGGCGCTGATTTTCCGCGAGGGCCTGCTGAAGCCCTCGGCGGTGACCGTGGTGGAGCCCGTGGCGGACGCCCAGGTCCTGGCCGACGGGAGCCGCGGTCCCTGGCTTTTCGACCATGCCTGGCTGCCTTACGCGGTGAAGGTGGTCAAGCGCTTCACGGGGGCCGCCCAGGGGGCGGCCGCCGACCTGGCGGCGCTGGAGGGGCTGCATTCGCAGCAGGGCAAGACCATCGCCAGTTCCACCGGCGAGGAGACCCTGGACTATGGCAAGGGATTGCTCACGATCAACAGCCCCAAGGTCCAGGGTTTCGTGGGGGCGCCGGGGGCGGCGGCTTTCCAAACCTCGGATCTTTCACTGCTGCTTTCGCCCCGGAACCCCTTCGCGGCGCTCTTGGCGGTGAGTTTGGACGAAAAACCCCTGGCGGCCTCGAGGCGTTGGGTGCTCGTCGCCCAGGCGAAGGCCGAGAACAGCGGCCAGGTCTTCAACTCGACCCGCCGGGCGCTTAAAAACCCCGGCCACCCGCCCATCCTGATGCAGGGCGTGGCGGCGTCTTTGGCGGTGCGGGTGGACCCGGGCCAAACCTATCGGGTCTTTCCCTTGGACAGCGGCGGGGCGAAGGGGGCGGCTTTGGCCGCCACCCAAAAGGCGGGAATCCTGCGGTTCCAACTCTCGCCCGCGGACAAGG
>DATKNU010000177.1:0-13310 GCA_035541195.1 bacterium | reverse complement strand
CAGGTGCAGATTGGCGATAGATCCGGTGGAAGCGTTCACCGAGTCCGCCTGGAAAATGAATATCTGATCTTCGGCCCCGCTCAATCCCATTAAGCCCGGAACTCCATGATCGCCGAAAACAAAACTGACCGCGCCCGTGCTGGGCGGGTCGGCGGCCACGACTTCGGTCCCTGCGGGCACCAAAGTCGTGGCGGTCCAAGCCCAAACGCTGTCGCTATTAGTATTGGCGGTGGTAAAACCTGGGGTTGACAGCGAGCCATCCCACCCCTCATCGGTCAGATAGATCACCGTCCCCGGGTTTATGTCCACCAACGGGACGAAATAAAAATAATCCGGCCCTGATGGCGCGGAGGATTCAAACGCGGTGATGACAACGTCACCCACCCCTAAATGTGTAGTGGTATCGGGGGTCGAAGTGACCGTCGCGGTGGTGGTCGGCGTAGCCGTTGAATTGGAACTTGAATTGGGGGAAGCGGGATCGTCCTTGGGGGTGCAACTCACCATCCAGGCGGACAGCAACAAAACGCCTAAACCGGCGAAAATCCACTTGGAACGCATCTCGACCTCCAAAACCATAATTTCCCTGCCCCATCACCTCAACAAACTGTTTGGACGTTGAATTTAATCTAACCCTCAAAACAAAGCGTTACAACGTTGTAAATTCAGGGGGTTAAAAAAAATTAATCGCGCGGAGATGATTTTTCATTTCGGAAATGAAATATGATTTTTAAAAAAATCTCAGAGGCAAAATAGGCAGATTTGCATCCCATCAACTCCCAGACCCATATCCCTGAATAGGGCCGGAGATCGCAAAAATCACCCCGGCCGCTTTCCCATTTTTTGATTTCAAAATCTCTAAGGGCGGTATTCCTGTAATTCAGAAGCCTCCAGATCGGCTACCAAAATATCCCCATTGGAAAGGAATATGATCCCATCTGGGCCCTGAAAAGCCGAACCTCCCCCTTGGGAACCATCCCACGAGGAAATCGCCGTGGATGTGCCGGGAACAAAGGCATCGACCATCTCATTTCCATATTCCGCCGCATAAACATTTCCGCTTCCGTCCACCACCATTTGATAGATGTAGTAATCACCGGTCACCCAAGTATTCAAAACGCTTGTGGTGGAGCCGGCAGCGAATTTAAAAATATACTGCTGAGATCCCGATGCAGTAGCAATATAAAGGTTGTTGGAAGAGTCCGTTGATACGCCTGTCGGAGAATCAATACTCTTCCCGCTGGCGGCAGTCCAAGTCGCAAGCGGCGATCCCTGACTCGGCCCAAATTCATAAACCGCTGGCTTATAGGTGTCAGCCACATACAGATTGCCATTCAAATCGGCTGCAATGCCCTCGACATCGCTGAAACTAAATGACGACGCATTGACCGTCGCTCCCGCGGACGTGAACTGGTAGACAGACTCGTTTCCCTCGTCTGCGACGTAAACATTTCCGTTCGTAGGATTGATAGCCACCCCCACGACATTGCTAAAAGCGATCGTATCGTAGGCGCTCCAAGTATTCACAGGAGTGGAGAGATCGCCGGTGTCATATATCAGTACATTACCCCCGGCGGCAATATAGAGCGTCGTACCAGTGCGGGCCATTCCCTGCGGATTGGCCGCCGAATAACTCATAATGTAAGAGGGAGTCCCGAAGGGGGTCGGGGTTCCCGTCGGCGTGGTTGTCGCCGTCCGGGTGGCGGTGGCGGAAGGTGTGGAGGTCCCTGTCGGGGTGGCGGTCAAACCCGGCGTCTGGGTGATCGTCGGCGTTCCAGTAACTGTTGATGTGGCCGTATTGGTTTTAGTAGCGGAGGGAGTACTGGTAAACTGCGAGGTCAGGGTGGAAGTTGGTGTATTAGTCGGATTATTCGACGGCCCACTGGGCGAACTCTTGCTGGAACAACTGACAATCCATGAACTGGCCATGGCCAACAACAAAACCATCAACACATTTTGGAAACGCATTAAAAACTCCTTCTTCTTGAAAATGATTGGCGGGACAAGGTTTTTCTGATTTAAATTTTCTATCCCCGCCAAACTCGTGGCGCAATTTACACCACCAATAATGGGCGAAACGTTACACAATGGTTAAATACTTATTGGAAGGAATAAAAAATGGCGACGAGATGAATCTTTAATATCGGACATGAAATATGAATATAATCTTTGAATTTTCAGCCAAAAATAAAAGGGGCCGACCCATGGCCAGCCCCTGATCTAACTTTGACCTTAAACTTCAAGAATCAATTTTTACCCTTTCTCTTACCACGGCCAAGCCCTTCCAGTCGCGGGCACGGGCACCGGCAAGTCCGTATCCGACGTAGCGGCTTTATTCGTCCAGTTGGCCACGTTGTTAATCTGGGCGCCAGTATGGCCATTAGCAGGGTCATAGGTGCCCGAAGAATTGTCGCTAGGCGAAGTCGTGCTAAGCGTGAACGCGTTCGTCCCGTTCGTCAAAGCCGGTTCACCATGGGCACCGTTGGGCAAATCGCCCCAAGTACCCCAAGCGCCTTCATAGGTCAACCCCGCGACAAACTTGGGCGGAATCGGGGTAGCCACCGGCGTCGCACCAGGAGTGGCAGTCGGATAGACCAAAACCCCGTTCACCACGAACAGGTTGTCACCGTTCTTGTCCAATCCGAAATTGCTGCCACCATTGCTCAAAGCACCGGTAGCATCCACCGACGCCACAAAACCATGACCGTTCCCGTTGGTGGTATCCAAGCTCCCGCTTCCATCGGCCTTATAAACATTTGCCGTGTAAGGGTTGCTATTCAGCAATTGGATAACGTCCCCGGCCGGATAGTTGCCATCCGCGACCCATTGGACAATATTTTCGGTGGTGTTGAATTTACCGGTGGTATTGCTCCAATTATAGTCGGTGAAAGTAAGCACCGTATGTTGGCTGATGTTGGTCGTCAACACGACGGCCAATTGATCCGCATAGGTCCCACCCTGGCCGGCAACACCGACAAACTGCACGTCACCGGGAGAAAGCGAGGAACCACCCGCGGTCCCATAGGGCGTCGCCGTGGCGACCGGCGTCCAAGTGGCAACCGGAGTAGCCGTGGTCACCGCAGTCGGCACACTGAATCCGGCGCCCACCGCGAAACGATAACCAGACGTCAATCCACTGTAAGGCTGATACAGAGCTTCTTGATAAGGCAAATCGGTGTTGGAGACATCGCTCAAAGCCTGCCAATTAGACGACGTGTTGAGCAAAAGCCTAAGGACCGCCTCGTTACCGACCGTCTTCCCAATTTTGTAGTAACCACCCGAACCCGAAAAATCCAAAGCATTCCGATTATTCCCGGTGGTCACCAGTCCGGTCGGCAAATTTCCAGCATCTCCACTGAAGTGCTTGTTTTTGGTGCTAATCGCGGTTAAGAAAGTCGAGGGAGAAGAAGAAAAAGCCCCCTCGTAAACCGTGATATTGTCACCACCCGCTTTGACGCCCAAAATCTCGCCATCCGCGCCTTCCGGCTTCGGGAACACAAAGGAACCCGCATTCGCGGCCGCCACGGGAGTTCCGGTATTATCCAAAAGCTGGAATTGGGCGCTGACTGGACCCGAGTTATTGACCTGAAGAACATATCCAGGCTGGACACCGCTGGGAGCAACCCATTCAACCGTATCCTCTGCATTCGTGAAACTGGTAGTACCCCAATCGTCCGTGGTGAACGAAATAGTCTCACCGGCCGAAGGGGCAGCCAAGAACACCACACCCCACTGGTCAACAACGGTGCTCCGCGAAGCAAAATCCACGAAAGCAACGTCACCCGTGGTGAGGTTCGCGTGACTCACCGCCGGGAACAGCGCGGCGGAAAGCGATAAAGCAGCCAACCAACTTTTACGCATGACTTCCTCCTGTAAAAATGAAAAACCAAAGGAGCCGGAATTCGTCCGGCGCGACGGGCCGCAAACCTTCCGGGGGGCCTCGCGAAACCTTGCCCGGATTGGCGGCCTACGCCGAGTGGAAATAATTTCCGTCGAGCGCAGGTTGAGGATGTTCCTGAAATTTATTTTTGGGAAGGGGCCGACGGTTAACGAAAAGTAAAATAAGCGGCGAAAATTCATACCGGACGCTTTATATGCAGAACCATTCCACAACTCATCTCCGAGATGATTTTTTGGTCGGCGGAGATGAGTTTTTCGTTGGTGTTGGTTGGGGCTTCTTAGGCCGTCGGTATTTTCGAAAGGGTAGGCTCTGTCTTGCGCAAGGTCCGGCTCCACTGCATGATCCTTTCCTTGCGGGTGGGGTCCGCCGACCAGCGCGCCTCCATCCGGGCCAGGGCCCGGCTGATGGTGCTTTGCTTGAGCTCGAAAAACCGGGCCACTTCCGTTTGGCGGATACCCGCCAATTGGGTGGCCAAATAAGCCGCCTCTTCCATGAGCAGGCTCCACCGGCGGCCCTGGGGGGCTTCCCGGTACCCGTCACGCTGTAGCAAGGCCTTCCAAGTCTCGGGAAGGGTCAGGTCCAAGCGCCAGCGCTCCACCGGGCTTTCCAGGGCGCTGGAAGCTTGGATCCCCACCTTCCGGGCGTCAGCCTTGAGGATTTCCTGGTTCTTATGAAACTCTTCCCATCCCTTGCGCGCCAGGCCCTCCTTAATATAGGCGGCCCAATTTTGCCGGGCTTTGGCCGGATTCGCGTCCATCAGCTCCAAAACCGGCCGGATCTCCAAGGGCAGGATGGGATCTTTGACCCTTCCCATATATTGCGCATAGCCCGTCCAGGGATAGCGGGCCGGGTCTTTGGCCAAGCCGGCCTGCACCGGGCTTAATTGGATATAGCGCAGTGTTTCCAATAGGTTCTTCTTTATATCTATCCGGAAGATCCGAAAAACCTGGAAACGTCCCAGGAAAACGGGGCCATAGTTGCGGTATTTTCGGTTGTAGTAACGGGTGTAGGCGATCTCCAAGCCCTGCATGAACCGGGACAAGCCCTGGGAATCCTGCTCCATGAGCAAAAGAACCATTCCGGGCATGAGGGAATAGGAATAAAAGCGGGCGTGGAACCTTTCCAACCGGCCCCGGATTTGGCTCAGGAAGGTTCGGTAATCAACTTGGCTTCGGAAGAGGGCGCCGCCTTTGACGCAGCGCAGGGTGACCAAAAAAAGTTTCCCGGGGGATTGCCCGGCAGGCTGGATCATGGATGTCCTTCTTTCCCGGCACGGGGCGGACGCCCGTTATTGGCAAGAGCCGCCGAAGACCGCCGTGAAAATACCGGGGATCAATTCCCGCGGAAGCGGCTTGAGGGTCCCATCGAACCAAAAAACAGTCGATTTTTCCCCGGCCTTAAATTTAACGGCAGGGGCGGGTCCGATGTTCCATTTTCATCGCGCCCAAAAAGTATTTAACATGAGCGTAATTTCCCCGTGATTTTGGGAAAGACGCAAACGGACGTTATCGATTCGTTTATCCGGGCGACTCAGCGGGCAATGGGGGAATGAATGGAACCTTTGGGGGGCGGCAAGGGTTGAAAAATCTTGAAAACAAGCGTGGTCTTTTACGCGCCTTCGCGCCCCCTGGGTCAAAATCCCCACTCGGGATTTTTGAAACAGGTTCCAGCCGCTTTGTGGAGAAGCGACGCAAAGGACGCATGAAATCCGATATTTGAAAATCAGGCCCCACTAATGCTTCATGTTTTATTTTGGGGAGCTTTGCTTCGTGAAGCGCGCGTTTCGAGAGTTTTTCGGGGCCCCTGGGTTATCGATCCGCCCATTTCACCACCAGATCAACCAAGTCCGGGACGGTGAATTTCTTGGGAAGGAGTATCTCCTTCACGCCCCACTTCTTGACCGCGGCGGCCGTGACCGGGCCCATGACGGCGGCGGGCAGGTTGGAGAGCCATTCCTTGCGTTGGGACGGCGTGAACAACCTGTAAAAATGGTCCACCGCCGAGGAAGAGGCGAAAGTCAGCAGATCCACGCCCCCTTCCTTCTCGAACAAGGCCTTCAGTTTGACCTGGGTGCCGGGCGGCACCCGGTTCTCGTAAAGTTCCAAGGGGTCCACTTGGGCGCCGTTCTTCCGGAGGAAATGCTCCAGGGTGTCCCGGTTCTCCTTGGCCCGGGCCAGGAGGAACCGCTTGCCCTTCAAGGGAACGCGGGCAAAAGCCTTGATGAGTTCTTCCTGCCTGTAGTCCCCCGGCACCAAATTCGCGCGGATGCCGAAAACCGCCAACGCGGTGGCGGTCGCCTCGCCCACGCAGGCGATCTTAGAGCGGGGCATGTCCCGGGGATCCATGATCACCTGCGTCAGCGCCTTCATATAAAGTGTGACCGCGTTGATGCTGGAAAAAACGATCCAGTCGTAATTCCCCGCCTCGTGAAGCAGGTCCAGGGGCTCTCGGGTCAAGGGAATGGGGACAATCTCGATGGTGGGGATTTCCACCACCCCGGCGCCCTTCTCCGAAAGGGCGTCCGAAAGGTACTGCATTTGGGCCCGGCCCCGGGTGACCAACACCCTCAAGCCCGAGAGGGGCCCCCGCCGGTACCATTGAAGCCCTTCCATCAACCCCACGACCCGTCCGATGACCACCGTTGCCGGCGGGACAAGCCCGGCGGCCTTTGCCGTTTCGGCGATGTCCTTCAGTGTCCCCTTGACGGCCCTTTGACGGCCCGTGGTGCCCCACTGGATGACGGCGGCGGGGGTGGCCGGAGGCTTCCCCGCTTGGAGGAGCCGATCGGCGATTTGGGAAAGGTTGAGGAAACCCATCAGGAAGATCAGGGTCCCTTGGTTTTGGGCCAAGCCCCGCCAATCCACCGGGGCCTTGACCCCACCCTCGTGGCCGGTGACGACCGTGAAGGAGGAGGTGATAGGGCGGTGGGTGACGGGGATCCCCGCGTAGGCGGGCACGGCCACCGCGGCCGTGATTCCCGGCACGACCTCGAAGGGAATCCGGTTCTTCGCCAATTCCATCGCCTCTTCCGCGCCCCGACCGAAAACAAAGGGGTCGCCGCCCTTGAGGCGCACCACACTCAGGCCCTGTTTGGCCAACTTGACCAACAAGGCATTGATGGCCTCCTGGTCCATGGCGTCTTTGCGGAGCCGGTGGCCCCTGAATATCTTTTTGGCTTTTTCCGGGATAAAGCCGAGAATGCGGGGATGGATGAGGGCGTCGTAAAGCACCGCATCGGCCTCCGAGAGGACCTCTTTGGCGCGAAGGGTCAGGAGCCCGGGATCGCCCGGCCCCGCGCCCACCAGATAGACTTTGCCTGTTTTTCCCATGGACCGAAATTTTCCAGACGCTTTTTTATTGATAAGCGACGCCAAGCGGCTTGGTCCTTACGATGCCGCCCCACCCAATAGGATTCCGCCGGCGCCCTTGCCGCCTGCCTCCAGGGGGCAAGGGCGCTTGTGAAAGGGCGCCCAGTAAATGGTTCCTGCCTGGAAGCACGCCAAAGAAAGCGATTCATAATATCGGGTCAAAGTGGAAAAGGGTTGTATAAAAGCCCTTGGGATGCTCCCGGGCACCCGGCATTTCATTTTTCATCTCCGATATGGAAAATGTCTTTTAAAGGTTAACGACTTGTAACGAAAGCTTTTACGGGCGGTAAAAGATTTCGAGCGGGGACAATCGCGGGGAAAATCCGCCCCTTACAAGGCTATAGTGCGGGGATGTCGCCCCAGAACCCTCCCGTCAAGCCAGCCGCTCCCCGCCCCTTTTTCCCAACCGCCTGGTCCCCGGCGATCCTCGCCGCTTTTCTCCTTGCGGCCTTACTGTCCTGCCGGTTGATGTCGGACTATGACCTCGGCTTCCACTTGCGGGGAGGCCAATGGATTTTCCACCACCGCTCCTTTTTCACCCACGATGAATACACCTACACCGTTCCCAACCATCCCTACCTGGACATCCATTGGTTTTTCCAAGTTTTGATTTTTGGGCTATACGCCTTGGGCGGTTACGGGCTCATCGGCCTTTGGAACACCGCGCTGGTGGGCGGGCTCTTCTGGGTCCATCTCAATCGCCTGCGCCTGACCGGCGCCCCCGAATGGATGGCCCTTCCCCTCTTCCTGGCCACGCTGGCGGCTTGCGAGCCCCGGTTCGAGGTCCGGCCCGAGATTCTCAGCTGGCTCTTTTTGTCCATTACGCTTTGGGTGCTGGAACTGCGCACCGCCAAATCCCGGGACCTTCTCTTCCTGCTTCCCTGGGTCCACCTGCTCTGGGCCAATGTGGAAGGCCTCTTCCCCTTGGGTTGGGTGGCGATGGCGGCCTACGCCCTGCGGAGCTTCCTTCAAGACGCCGCGCCCGACCGCAAACTCATCCTGGTTGCGGCCATTTCAATAATGGCTTGCGGGCTGACCCCCCACTTCCTTCAGGGCTTGCTGTTCCCTTTGGTTCAATTCAATGAGCTGGGCCCTTCCAGTTTTTTCAAACAGGCCATCGGGGAATTTCAACCCTCTTGGGCGTCCCGGACTGCTTCCTTCGTGCCACCGGTTTCCCTTTGGACCTATAAGGGCTTCTCCTTTTTCCTCCTTTTCCTGCTTTTGGCCGCGCCCAAGGCGCGAAAAGTCCAGGATCTCCTGCTAGCCCTGGCTTTTTTCTACCTTTCCGCTTGCGCCATCCGGAATATCCCCCTTTTCATGTTGGCGGCCACCCCCTTCGCCGCCTCCCTTTGGAAGGCGGTTCCCTGGGAAAAGTGGCGGAAAACCCAAACCTTGCTCCTGGCCCGGCCGGCCGCCGCCTGGATCACGACGGCACTGCTCCTAGCTTGGGGCGTCTGGGTCGCGACCGGAGGTTATTACCGCTGGGACAAAAGGGGGGAAAGTTTCGGAATCGGCCTGGACACGCAAAAACAGCCGGTGCGGGCCGCCCAGTACCTGGTGGACCATCAATTGAACGGCAGGATCTTGAACCAATTAAACTGGGGGGGATGGTTGGACTGGCGGGGTCCCCAGGAAACCTTCATCGACGGACGCCTGGAGGTCATGGGGGAGGATTTTTACCGGGAGTATCTTTCATCCTATCAGGGAGGCTTGGCCGCGCTGGCGGACAAGTACGGCGCGGAAATTATTTTCTTTAGCCCGCCCCTTTCCAACTGGCAAGGGGAACTGCGGGCCAATCCCGGTTGGCGCCCGGTCTACTGGGACGGGCTCATCGCCGTTTACCTACGCGCGGGCTACCGGCCGGACATCCCCGCGCTTCCAAACAATTTAAATTAAAAAAGCCACTCAGCATCCGGATGATTCGGTTTTTAGATCACGGGCAACCCGCCGCTTGGGCGTCCATCACCGCCGAGTCCCCCTCCAAACGCCCCGAGATGAATATTCATCTCCCCTTGCCCGGACTCCGGCTTCCACCCGCACCGGCCCCTTTTTTACCCATTCGTAATCAGCCTCCGATTGCCCTCCCGAAATCTTTCAGGGATACTCGCCTCGGTTCGACCGGCATCGGACGACCAGCCAGGATCAAAAATTATCCGCTCAGGAGTTTTTCATGCTCAAACGTTCGGCTTTGTTGCTCGTGATGTCGTTGATGTTGGCCTTCCCGGCGGCGGCGCCCCTGGCCGCCAAGACCGCGGCCCCCGCGCTTTCCATGGATCTCATGCCCTATCTGGCGCCTCCCCCGGCCCCGGATTCGGACCAACAGAAAGCCGAGTTGGCCGAGTTGTTGAGGCTCCAACAGTCCCGCACCGCCGACCAAGCCGCCTACGCCCAGGCGGATGTGAAGAAGGATGTCTTCCGTTTCGCGGATGTTTTGGGGGATAAATTCACCGAAACCAACCTGCCCCTTACGGCCGCCCTGTTCAAGGAAGTGATTGACGCGCAGAAGGCCTGCGTGGACCCGGTGAAGAAGGCCTTCCACCGCCAGAGGCCCTATGAGGTGGACAAGGACATCCAGCCCTGCGTGGACATGAAGGACATGGGGGATTCCTACCCCAGCGGCCACGCCACCGCCGGAACCCTGATGGCCGTGCTCTTGGCCCAGATGGCGCCGGAGAAAAAAGCGGAGCTCTACGCCCGGGGTTGGGCTTTCGCCTATAACCGGATGATCGGCGGGGTGCATTTCCGCAGTGACATCGAGGCGGGCCGCGTCGCCGGCACCCTCATCGCCTATCGATTGATGCAGGACAAGGGTTTCCAAAAGAAATTCGAAGCCGCCAAGACGGAACTGCGCGGCGTGCTGGGCCTGTCGGCTCAATAACCCAGCCTAAAAAAGGCCGTCCCTCAAGGGGCGGCCTTTTTTGTTTTCAGGCGCCGACGGCGCTTCAACATCAATGCCAACCCGCCGGCGGACCGTCGTCCATCGGGTGCTCCACCTTGGCCACTTTGGGGGCCGCGTGGTGGTGGCCCTTGTGGGAAGCGTGGGACTTGGAGGCCTTGGCGGATTTGGCGCCATGGGAAGCCGACCCCTTCGCCCAGCCGGGGGAAGCCAGCGCCAAGGCGAGCATCATGAAGACCAAACCCAAAACTTGCAGGCCCTTTTTCATGGAAACCCTCCGAAAAGAATGATCCGCTGATAAACCAAGTATAGGCCCCCGCCCTGAGCCCCGCCAAAGCCCAAAGGCCCCTCTTTCGGAAACCCTTTTCCCCCACCATCTCGATCGATAGAATGCCGCATGCGAAATTTCGACGTGCTGGTCATCGGCGCCGGCGGGGCCGGCATGATGTGCGCCCTGGAAGCCGCCAAAAGGGGCCGCCGGGTGGCCTTGCTGGACCATTCGCCCAAGGTGGGCGCCAAAATCCTCATTTCGGGCGGCGGCCGCTGCAACTTCACCAACCTGGGGGCGGGGCCGGAAAATTACGTCTCGAAGAACCCCCATTTCTGCAAATCCGCCCTGGCCCGCTACACCCCGGCGGATTTCATCGCCCTGGTGGAGAAGCACCGGATCCCCTACCACGAAAAGAAGCTGGGCCAGCTTTTCTGCGACCGCTCGGCCCAGGACATCGTGGACCTGCTCACCGGTGAATGCGCCCAAGCCGGGGCGGAATTTTTCATGGGGCGCGAAATACGGACGGTGAAGCGCCAAGGGGGTTTCGTGGTGGAAACCCGGGACGAAACCTTCCAAGGCGCTTCCCTGGTGGTGGCCACCGGCGGCCTCTCCATCCCCAAGGTGGGGGCCACGGGCTTGGGCCATCAATTGGCCAGGCAATTTGGCCTGAAACTCACGGCCCTTTCCCCGGCCCTGGACGGTTTCCGTTTTTCGCCGGCCGACCTCAAGAAATTCGGCGATCTGACCGGCGTGGCGCTGGACAGTCGTTTGGAGACGGGCGGGGTCGCTTTCCGCGAGAATATCCTCTTCACCCACGCGGGATTGAGCGGCCCCGCGGCCCTCCAGGCCTCGCTTTATTGGAATCCCGGGGAGCCCCTCGAAATTAATTTCATCCCGGATCAAAGCCCCGGGCAGTGGCGGGGTTGGTTCGAGGACCTGCGGGAGGGGGGCTCCCAGGAAGAAATCAGGCTTTTGTTGCGCCGTTATCTTCCCAACCGTTTGGCGGAAAGGCTGGCGGAGCTGGAGCTTCCCCCCGGGGCCACCCCGGCTTCCCTCAAGGGCCCCGCCCTCGCGGCCTTTTGCGAAAAACTGCAGGCCTACCGCCTCACGCCCCAGGCCACTGTGGGTTACTCAAAGGCCGAGGTGACCCGCGGCGGGGTGGATACCGACGAGCTGTCCTCCAAGACGATGGAAAGCCGGAAAGTTCCGGGTTTGTTTTTTATCGGGGAAGTGGTGGACGTCACCGGCTGGCTGGGAGGTTATAACTTCCAGTGGGCCTGGTCCTCGGGCTGGGCGGCCGGCCAAGTCGTATAAATATAATCCATCCGGCCGCCCGTCCCTTTGATTCAATCGATGAAATCGATTGAGAGCCTATCGAAGGGGCTGGGCAAGCCTCGCCGGCCAAGGGGTGCCTTGGCCTTTAACTTGTCATGCCGTTTGAAGGAGCCTAAGCCGTCGGCGGTGTTTGCAAAAAAGCCTTCGCCTTTTGGTACTCCGCGTCAAACCCCTCGATGAGCTCGGGGTAGACCACCACCCGCTCGATCCTGGATTTGCCGTCCTTGATCCGCACGTCTTCCATCAGCAAGTAGCGCCCCGAGCGGGGCGAATCCTTGACCGTAAAGCGGTATTCCCCGCTTTTGACCTTGATGGATGATTGGTGGACCGTCTTATTGTCGGATTCCATGGCGCCCCTTTAGAAGATGGGCCATCCTAGCATGAAGCGCGCCCCGAACGAACCCAAGGGAAGGGATTCCAAGGCGCCTAGTGCAGCACCAAAATCCTCAAGGTCTTCTGGTCCCGGATATGGTTGGACGAGTCCAGGGACTTGATCCGGGCGAAATAGACCCCGCTGGCCTTGCCCGTCGTATCCCAGGAAGCCTGGTTCGCGCCCGGCCCGCCCAGGATGGACTGCACCAATTCCCCGGCCACATCATAGATCCCGACGCGCAAGGTCACGTTGGTGGAATCGTCGTCCGCGAAGACCACCAGCGGCGACCCCGAGGTCGCGACGTTGGGCTTGGCCAGGATCACGCCCCCATGGCCCGTTCCCGGGCTCAAGACCGCCACCGACTGGGTGATGTTGGCGTTGCCGCCGGCCCCTTCCTGGTCGTCGACTTCAATGAAGTAGGTTCCGCTGGCCAAGGCTTGGCCCTGGTCGTTGCAGCCGTTCCAAACCGCCAGCACTTGGCCGTGGCTGTCCCGGACGACCACTTGGTTGTCGGGGCCCGGGCCGTTGGGCTCCACCACGTCGCTGGAAAGCGACACCCCCGTGAGGGCGCTGCCCGTGGCGTCGGTGACCTGGGTCAGCAGATGGGCCACGATTTCCCCGGCCTCGTTGTAAACCGCCACCGTCAAATGGGCCAACTGGCGGTTGACCACGATGGGTTGGGTCACGCTGTCCACCTCCCCGCCGTCCACCCGGTCCACCTTGATGTAGTACTGGCCGTTGGACACCGGCGTGCCGTCCGCGTTGGTCCCGTTCCAGGAATCCAGGGGCTGGCCGCCCACCATCAAGGTGACGGGCGAGTTGAGGCTGGTGATGACCGAGTCCGGCCCCAGGGAGAAATTGAAGTCCCCGGCCGGCGCGTTTTGAACGGGGAATTGCTCGATCAACTCGCCCACCGAGTTATAGATCCCCACGAGCACGACCGCGCCCGGGGGCGTGGGTGTCATGGTCACCGTGGGCGTAAAAGTGGGCGTAAAGGTCGGGGTATGGGTGGGCGTCCAAGTGGGGGTGAAGGTCTCGGTGGGCGTCGGGGAAGGGGTGAAGGTGTTGGTGGGCGTGTTCGTGGGGGTGCGGGTCAAAGTCGGCGTGAAGGTCGGGGAGGGCGTCCAAGTCGGGGAAGGCGTGAAGGTGTTGGTGGGCGTGTTCGTGGG
>DATKNU010000176.1:0-10227 GCA_035541195.1 bacterium | reverse complement strand
GACATTGTTTTGGGGGGAATATCCCCCCAAAAGAGAGCAGATTCTAGAGGAGGGGTTGGGGGAAGTCAAGGAAGGAAGGGGCCGCCCGGGCGGCCCGGCAAATTAGTTCGCTTTAATTTTTGACGATCCCCGGAGGAGCGTTTATCATAAAAACAACACTCAATTCGGGAGAAACCATGACCCAAAGGATGATGGCGGTGGTGGCTTGTGTTTTTTTACTCGCGGGTTGCGCGAAAGGGGACGGCGTGTCAAAAAATATTTCCGGTGATCCGAAGGTTCATTTTTCGACCACCCAAGGCGATTTCACGGTGGAACTTTTCTCCGACGTGCCTCAGAGCACCCAGAACTTCGTGGACCTGGTCTCCAAGGGCTTCTATGACGGCCTGACGTTCCACCGCTACGTCCCGGGTTTCGTCATCCAGGGCGGCGACCCCACCGGGACCGGCTCGGGCGGTTCGGGCAAGACCGTGCCGCTGGAAATCACCGGCCACCAACATGACGCGGGGGCCTTGGGCATGGCCCGCAGCTCGGACCCCAACTCGGCTTCCAGCCAGTTCTATATCTGCCTGGACGCGGCCCACAACCTGGACGGAAGCTACACGGTTTTCGGGAAGGTGACCGAGGGCATGGCGAACGTGCTGAAACTGCGCCAAGGCGACAAAATGATCAAGGTGACCCTGGTGGAGCCCCCCGCGTCCAAGTAACGGGGCTTTTCCCGCTTCAAAGTCTTTTCCAAGAACCGAGGCATCCATGGCGATTACGATCAAGGACGTGGCGCTGAAGGCGGGCGTATCCGTGGCCACGGTTTCCCGCGTGGTGAACCAAAAAGACATCCATAAGGTCGGGGCCAAGACCCAACAACGCATCGAGAAGATCCTCAAGGAACTGGGCTATTACCCCAACACCATGGCCCGGGGGCTCAAGACCCGAAAGACCTACAACATCGGCGTGGTGTTCTTCTGGTACGACCGCCCCACGCTGAGCGACTTCTACCTGACCCGCGTCCTGGACGGCATCATCAACTTCATGAGCGAGAAGAAGTACAACATCCTCATGAACACCTTCAGCCGGGAGATGGGGGACTCGGGGGTTTACGCGAACTTCGTGAACTCGGGGCTGGTGGACGGCATCCTGGCCATCGCGCCCCCGGTGGAATCGCGGTTTTTCCAAGACCTCAAGCAGGGCGCCCTTCCTTACGTGCTCATCAATTACCAAGTCAATGATCCCCAGGTTTGTTTCGTGGATTGCCTAAACACGCAAGGCATCATCGACTCGGTGGACCACCTGGTGTCCTTGGGGCATAAGCGGATCGGGTTCATCTCGGGCGACGTCGATTTCTCCAAGAACACGCTGGACCGTTACAACGCCTTTAAGTACGTGCTCAAGAAGAAGAACCTGCCTTTCCACGAGGATTTCGTGCATTTCGGCCCCTGGACCGAGGAATCGGGCGCGCGGGCCGTGGAGAAATTCTGGAAGGCCAAGCAACCTCCCACGGCCCTCCTGGCCTCCAACGACGTGATGGCCTTGGGCGCCATCAAGCAACTGCGCAAGAACAACATCCGGGTCCCCCAAAATGTGGCGGTGATCGGTTTCGACGACATTCCCCTGGATTCCACCCTGACCACGGTCCACCAGCCGATCTACGACATGGGCTATGAGGCCGCCAAGATGCTTTGGAACCAGATCGAGAAGCGGCCGTTGGAATATTCCCACCGCTTTTTCCCCACCAAACTCGTGGTGCGGGAGAGCTGTGGTTATTATTTGAGGGAAGCCGAAAAGAAGTAAAACCCCACCCGTCGTTTGATCAAGATTCACGCGGATGTCGAACCCTGAAGGACAAAACCGGGTGTATGGGCCTTCCTCATCGCGAATTTGATTTTTGTCGGTGACGTTCAACCGCTTCAAAGAAAGGCATTTCCGATGAACCGTCTGAAATCGTTGCTCGTTGCGGCTTTGATCCTCGTCCCGGTTTGCGCCTTCGCCCAAGCCGCCGTTTCGGTGATGGACAGCGCCGCGCCCCCCCAATTGAACGGGGACTTGACCGGATGGCCCAAGACCCCGGCCATCGTCCTGGACAAGAAGGAACAGGTGGTGATCGGCCAGAGCGATTGGACCGGGCCCGACATGCTCAGCGGCAAGGTTTATATCACCTACGATAAGGACAACCTTTATATCGCCGCCGACATCGCCAGCAAGAACCCCCAGTTCAACAGCCAAAACGCCAGCAACATCTACAACGGGGACGCCTTGGAACTTTACGTGGGAACCGACCTCTCCAATCCCGCCCGCAAGTCCTATGGGCCGGCCGACGTGCAGGTCATCATCTCGCCGGGCAAGGCGGGGGACGGCGCCGAAATCTACAGCATGACCGACAAGGGGGACATCCCGGGCGCCAAGGTGGCCACCTCGGCCACGGCCGCCGGTTATATTTTGGAAGCTTCCATCCCGCTCCAGTATTTTTTCAAGTTGAACGTGGGCCCGGGCAAGTCCATCGGTTTTGACCTGGACCTGGACGACTGCGGCCCCATGGGCAAGGCCCGGTCCCTGCAGATGTCCTTTTCGGGCAGTTCCACTTCCTGGCAGGATCCCTCCACCTGGGGCACCTTAACTTTCAGTGGGCAGACCCTTTATGTGAACAACTCGCCCAAGATGGCCATGCCGGGCGCCGTGGCGGCCGAGATGGGCCCGCTGGAGGGCAAGAAAAACGCCTCCACCTCGGGCGACCTGATTTGGGGTTTCAATGGCGGGGACCTGGGCGGGTTCACGGGGAAGGTGAGCGCCGAGACCGTGACCTTGACCGAAGGAACGGGCGCCATGCGCATTGACGCCGACGGATCCCAGGGTTGGAACCAGGGCCTGGCGGTTTGCAGCCCGGTGCCCTTGGCCAACCAGTGGGAAAACTTCAAGGCCATCACCATGGACATATATTTTCCCGAGGGCAGCTTGGCCAAGGCCGGCTACGGCGAGGTTTATTTGGTGACGCAGGCCCCGGCCAACAACTGGAACCAGATCAAGATGAGCGTGCATGAGGGCTGGAACCACATCAAGCAGGAAGTGGATGGGACCCAATTCAAGGGCGGACTCACGAAGGTTTTCCTGGTCTTCAACTCGGGGGGGCCCATCGCCGGGTCCGTGGTCATTGACAACATCCGGGGCCTGGAAAAGGGCGCCGCGGCCAAGCTGACCGGCAAGGTGACCGACGGGTCGGGCAAGCCGGTGGCCGGGGCCATCGTGGCGGTGGCCAAGCAGCTTTTGACCGCGGGCGCCGACGGCGGCTTCACGGTCGACCTGCCCGAGGATGATTACGTGGGCGAGGTCTTCGCCCCCGGGTTCAAGTCCGACAAGGAGCCGGTCAAGGTCCACGCGGGCGGGGCCAACACCTGGAACATCACCTTGAAGGCCGACTCCTACAAGCTTAAGAGCGCGGTGGCCGACGTCTTCTTCGACAAGAAGATCCGCACCTTCAACCCCCATTATATGTACGGGGTGAACATCGCGGCCTGGTATGACCCCAAGTGGATGACGGACCCCTCGGGGCTGGAAAAGACCAAGGCCGTCAGTTCCTACTTCCGAATCCCGGGCGGCGCCTACGGCAACTACTTCAATTGGCGCACGGGCGCCGTCATGGCCAAGGACGGGGTCTCGGTGCAATGGACGCCCGACTTCAATTGGCCCAAGATGGCCGAGTTCCTCCAATCGGTGCCGAACTCCGAGGCGTTGCTCATCGCCAACATCATGACGGGGACGCCCCAGGACGCCCTGGACTGGATCGCCGACATCAAGGCCAAGGGCATCCAGCTCAAGTACGTGGAATTGGGCAATGAACCCGATTACGAGGCCGGCCTGCAGTTCCAGGGGCAGGACAAGTACTGGACCGTCATCGACAATTATTGCCAGCATTACCTGGAGTTCGCCAAGGCCATCAAGGCCAAGTACCCGGACTTGAAGCTCATGGGCCCCACGCCGGCCCAGGTGGAAAACCGCGAGCGCAAGGAAGGGGAACCCTGGTTGGCGGCCGCCGACTCGCCCTGGTGGGTGGAGAAGTTCCTGGAGGAGTGCGGGCCCTACGTGGACGTGGTCTCGGTGCACAGTTATCCTTACTGGAGCAACGACAGCGACGGCAACCTGCTTTCCAAGACCGACCATTGGGCCGAGTGGATCCCCAAGATCCGGGAATCCATCAAGAAGAACATCCCGGGCCGGGCCGACAAGATCGAGATCGCGGTCACCGAGTGGAACTCGGGGGATGAAACGCCCGCCACGGCCCGCCTGGTCAACGGGATCTTCTGCGCCGATTACTTGGCCCAGATGATGCTCTTGGGGGTCAACCAAAGCGACATTTGGGACCTCTATACCCAGAAACCCGGGTTGGGCGGGGGGCACGGTTTGATGGACCCCAACAACAACCCCTCCCAGCCTTTCCAGGAGCGGGCGCATTATTGGGCGATCTACATGATGGAGCATTATTTCGGCAACACGCTCTTCCAAGCCCGTTCCAACCAGGACGACCTGGACATCTACGCCAGCACGGGCCGGGGCCACAAGTACCTCTTGGTGATCAACAAGAGCAACTCCGCGGCCTACAACACCCAGATCAACCTGGGCGGGGGCGCGAAGGCCAAGAACAAGCTGGACTTCTACCAGCTCAGCCCCAATGAGTACCAATGGAGCGAGAACCTCTACCGGGCGGTCATCGACAAGGGGCCGGCGCACCTGAAGGCCTCGGGCATGGTGGGGAGCCGGTTCGCCTATACCTTCCCGCCCTATTCCATCACCTGCATCCAGGTGGATCCGGCCAAATAAGGGCCTCGAGGCCTTTTGTTGTGTAAATGTGGCATTCCGGGCGGCCCCAGATGGGCCGCCCTTTTTGTTACCCGCCCGCCGTTCAAGCGGGCTTGTCCGGCGTAGCCTGGCGAAGCCGGATGTGTTAAATTGCTGGCTCAAGTTCCCCTTTTGAAGGAGCCCGCCCGCGGTGCCTGAGGACAAATCAGCTCTCATCAAAACCGCCTATTCCTATTACCAAAAAGGTGACTGGGACCGGGCCATCGAGGAATACCACAAGCTCGCCGAGATGGACGCCAAGGATTTGAACGTCCACAACATGTTGGCGGACATTTACGCCAAAAAAGGCGACGTCAAGGAAGCCCTCCAGCAGTACGACCTGGTGGCCCAAGGGTTCGACCAAAAGAACCAAGTGGACAAGGTCCTGCAGGTCTACAAGCGCATGCTCAAGCTCATGCCCAACGACGCCGACCTTTTGTCGGCGGTGAAGAACCTCATCGACCGCTACATGGAAAGGGCGGCCCAGGCCGAGGAAACCGAGCCGGACAAGGCCGCGGACATCTACCGTTCCATCCTCAAGGCCGAGCCCACCCGGCTCGACGTGACCATCCAATTGGCCAAGTTGCTCATGAAGCGGGGGCAGAAGTTCGAGGCCATTGAGCTGCTCATGAACCTGGCCTCCTTGCTGGACCCGGCCACCCAAACGGGGAAATTGGTCGACCTGCTCCAAACCGTGGCGGCTTGGGATCCCTTCAACATTGAGGCGCGGGAAAAACTCACCGAACTGCTCATGGAAGCCAAGCAAAACGAGGCCGCCATTTCCAGCCTGCAGAGCCTGGTGGAAATCTACATCAGCAAGAACGACATGGAGAAGGCCGAGAAGACCGCCCAGCGGTCGATCCAATTGGGCGACGTGGAGACCTACTACCACCTGGGCGTGATTTTCTTCAACCAGCAAAAATTCGACGAGGCCCGGGCCGCCTTCGAGAAATTCCTCACCAAGCAGGAAACCCACGTGGGGGCCCTGAAGTATTTGGCCATGGCCTATACCCGCCTGGGCCAAGTGCCCGCGGCGGTCAATGTCTACCTGAAGATCCTCAACGTTTATTTCAGCGAGAACCTTTTGGAAGAGGCCCGGGACATCCAGCGGGTCATCCTGGAAATGGACCCGGCCAACGAGGATGTGAAGCAATATGCCTTGGGGCTGAACCCGCCGCCGGTGGAGGCCCTCCCCGAGGAGGCGCCCGAGCCGGCGCCCGTGGCGGTCAATGACGGGGAACAAGAGAAGAAGTCCATGCTGGACCAAGCCATGGGCTACTCCGAGAAGGGCCTCTATGAGCAGGCCATCGACGTTTATTTGGACATGCTCAAGCGTTGGCCCGAATGGCCCGAGATCCGGACCCGCCTCCAGCAGGTCTATGCCCTGATGGCCCGCGCCAACGAGCCCGCCGAAAAACACCCCTCGCCCGAGGAGATCAAGGCCGAGTTGGAGAGGGAATTGAAGGAACAGATGCGGCGGGAAATGGCCGAGCAGGCCCGCCGCCTGGCCGAGGAACAGAAGCGCCTGACCCAGGAGCGCAATTTCGAGGCCGAGATGAAGCGGGAACTGGAACAAATGCGGCTCAAGCAGGAGCTGGAGTCCAAGCTGCTCGAACAGGTCCAGCGCGGCAAGGAAGAGGAACTGCGCCTCAAGATCGCCAAGGAATTCGAGGAGAAACAGCGGCAATTGATGGAGGAGCGGGACAAGCTCGAAAAGGAGCGGTTGGAGTCCCTGAACAAAATCAAGGACGAGTTGGAGCAGACCAAGCAATCCTACGAGCAAAAAATCCGCGAGCAGGTCCAACGGGAAATGTCTGAAAAGCTCCGGCAGGAAGCCGCCGAGAAAGAGCGGCTGGAAAAGGAATCCGCCCGCCAGATGCAGTTGCAAGCCGCCCTTTTGAAGGAAGAAAAGGAGCGGTCGAACTTCGTCGAGCAAAAAAAGGCCCAGGAAGCCGCCAAGGCCCAGGTGGACCAGGAGATTTCCCAGGGCATGGAACGCCTGCGCTTGGAAAAGCAGAAGGAAAGCAAAGCTCCGCCGGCCCCCTTGCCCGCCCCCGCCGGGGAGGCCAAAAAGCCTTCGGTGACTCCCGCCGCGCCCGGGGGGGATTCGCTGGAAGATCCCTTCATCCGCCAGACCCTGGCCGATATTTACGCCAAACAGGGTTTATTCGTGGAAGCCCTGAAGATATATGAAAGAATCTTGAACGAGGATCCCGACAACGAGGATGTGAAGGAAAAGCTCCGGAACATCCTGAAAATGAAGGGGATCTAAGTAGGCCCAGCCGCCGTCGGCTTCACGGACGGCATTATCCCGCGAGTGAAAGTCAAAAAGCCCACTTTTTTTGAATGTTTTATGACAAGTTTCAATTGGTTTAACCGTTTTTTCAGCCCGTTATTATTGAAAAGCTTTTATTTTGTGGTAATTTAGGGTGTTGCTTCTGGCACTCAATTTGCCCTTATCCAACAGTAAATAAACCCTGGGGGGTTGTTCATGACTATCTGGCGGACCTTCGCATTTTCTGTAACCTTGACCGGTATCGTTTTAACAGGCCTGTTTTTGGGCTGTACCCGTCAAATCAGCGTGATCCCCACCGTGGCAGGTTCCACCTCGCCTACGTTTACCTTTACGCCGCCCAATACGGCCACCTTTACCAGCACGCCTTCACCCACGGTGACCTTGACGCCCAATGGGCCCACGAACACCCCGACGGCCACGGGAACCCCGACCAATACTTTCACCGTTACGTCGACCTTCACCGTGACCAATACGGCCACGCCGACGGCTACGGCCACCGTGACCAATACCCCCACGCCGGATTACAGCCTCCTCGACGATTTTGAGAGCACGGGTTCCGGCGACAATGGTCAGATCGCCGACATCAAGGACCAGAACAACAAGTACCGCAACGGCTATTGGTTCAGCTATGGGTCCTCCAACCCGGGCGACAGCAACACCATTAGCTACACCGGAACCGGCTATGCTTCCACCAACGCGGTGGAATGTTCGGGAGCTATGGGGCAGCAAGCCAGCTCGGCGGGTTTTGGTTTCACTTTCAGCGACGCGACGAACGTGACCGAGTCCAATGGCGTGAGCATCTATGACGCCACCGTGGGCGGCACTTATACGGGCATCAGCTTTTACGCCAAGGCCGCCAGCATTCCCGCCACCAATTGCACGGGTACGCAGGTGGTTCAGGTGGATTTCGTGGATTCCAACAACGTGGACCACAATATCCCCATTCCCTTGACCACCTCTTGGCAGTTGTTCACCATCTACTATAACCAGGCCCTCAGCAGCGTCGGGGCGGCTTTGGACGCCACCCAGTTGTACCAGCTGAAGTGGGTGCCGGTGTTCGACGGCGCGGCGGGCGGCGGAAACAACTACAATTACGATTTCTTGGTGGATAACATTCACTTGGTCAGTTCGGCGCCTCCTGCCGCGGCTACGGCCCCCGGTTCGAACATCGTTGACAACATGACCAACGGTACCAACCAGATCATGTGGAATGGCGCCGCCGGCGGTTATTGGTTTACGTATATCGATACTTTCGGAACCACGATTTGCCCTGGAGCGGGCGGTTCCTTCTTCCTCAGTGCGCCGGGCGATGTGGGTGGTTTGTATCCCATGGCGGCCCATATCTCGGGCACCATGGCGCCTCCCGGCCCCCCGAATTTCCCCTATTGCGGTATGGGTTTCTGGATGGGTGCGGCCAATAGCTTCACCAACAATATCTCGGCCTATACCCAGGTGGTGTACCATGTGAAGAGCTCGACGAGCTCAAACTACCTGTTCGCGATCAATGACGCCAACTTTTCGGGGTCTTGCTCGAGCAACCCTTATTTGTATGGCACTTACGGGGCACCCTTGACCTCCAGCAACACCTGGAAGGCGGTCACCATCACCCTCTCCACTCCGGGCAACAGCGGGTGCACCAGCCCGGCTTCCCCGGACAAGACGACCATCGGCCAATGGCAGTGGCAGATGCAGGCGGCTGGTGCGGCCTATGATTTGTGGGTGGACGACATCTACCTGCAATAATCGAAGAAGCCTCAAAGCCCGTCCCGGCCTAGCCGGGGCGGGCTTTTTTGTTTTAAGCGCCTGAAGGGAAGGCTTGTTTTCGGGACGGGGTTATCCCAAAATCAACCTATGAAATTCCAACTCAAGTCCGACTTCAAGCCCACGGGCGACCAGCCCCGGGCCATCGCCCAACTCGTCAAAAACCTGGAAGCGGAGGCCCCCGCGCAGACCCTCATGGGGGTCACGGGATCGGGCAAGACCTTCACCATGGCCCACGTGATCCAACAAAGCCAAAGGCCGGCGCTCATCATTTCCCACAACAAAACCCTGGCGGCCCAGCTTTACAGCGAGTTCAAGGAATTCTTCCCGGACAACGCGGTGGCTTACTTCGTGAGCTACTACGACTATTACCAACCCGAGGCCTACCTGCCCCACACCGACACCTTCATCGAGAAGGACGCCTCCATCAACATGGAGTTGGACCGCCTGCGGCTGGAAGCCACGGCCCTGCTCCAGGAACGCCGGGACGTCATCATCGTGGCCTCGGTGTCCTGCATTTACGGCCTGGGATCCCCAGAAAACTACAAGAAGATGCACCTGGTCCTGAACGAGGGGGCCTCGGTGCACCGGGAAACCTTCCTGCGCGAGCTGGTGGACATCCAATATGCCCGCAACGACATCGACTTCACCCGGGGCAAGTTCCGGGTCAAGGGCGACGTCATCGAGGTCTTCCCGGCCTACGAGGAAAACCCCTTCCGCATCGAGTTTTTCGGCGACGAGATCGACAAGATCTCCGAGATCGACCCCGTCACCGGCAAGGCCCTCAACCGCCGCAAGGTGTTGCCCATTTACCCGGCCAAGCATTACGTCATGCCCGAGGAAGTGAAGAAGAACGCCTTGGACAACATCCGCGAGGAACTGCGCCTGCGGTTGGTGGAACTGAAGGCCGCCAACAAGCTGGTGGAGGCCCAGCGGCTGGAGCAGCGCACCACCTATGACCTGGAAATGATCGAGGAAATGGGTTACTGCCAGGGCATCGAGAACTACAGCCGTCATTTTGAGAACCGCCAGCCCGGCGACCCGCCCTATACCTTGCTGGACTATTTCCCCAAGGACTTCATCACCTTCATCGACGAGTCCCACGTGACCCAGCCCCAACTGAGGGCCATGTTCAACGGCGATTTCGCCCGCAAGAAGAACCTGGTGGACTTCGGGTTCCGCCTCAAGTGCGCCTATGACAACCGGCCCCTGCGTTTCGAGGAATTCGGCCAAAAGGTGGGCCAGGTCATCTACGTGTCGGCCACCCCCGCCCCCGACGAGGTGAAGAAGAGCCAGGGACTCATCGTGGAGCAGATCATCCGGCCCACCGGCCTCATGGACCCGGTGAT
>DATKNU010000175.1:0-7752 GCA_035541195.1 bacterium | reverse complement strand
CTTGATGCCCTCCTGGCTCAAGGAACGGCAGGCCTTCAGGCCCTCCGGAATGAGGGGCACCTTGACGGTGACGTTGTCGTGCAGTTTGGCCAAGGTATGGCCTTCCTTCATCATGCCGTCGTAATCCACCGCCGTGACCTCGGCGGAAACCGAGCCGTTCACGATGGCGCAGATTTCCTTGATCCGGGTGTGGAAATCCACGCCTTGTTCCTTGACTACCAAGGAGGGGTTCGTGGTGACGCCGTCCACCAGGCCCATGGCCACGCCTTGCTTGATCTCATCCAGGTTGGCCGTATCTAAGAAGAATTTCATGACATCCTCCGCTTCGGGTTTAGTCTTAATTAAATTATGGGTTGTCCCCATTCAAAAGTCAACGCAGACCCTTGCGGCGCCGGCCCGGGGGCGGCACCGGGGGCGGATTTTGCCGCCGGACCGCCAAATAGGAAAGCCAAATGCCCACCTCATAAAGAGCCACCAAGGGAAGGGCCACAATGGTTTGGGTGACGGGGTCGGCGCTGGGCGCCAAAAAGGCCGACGCGATGAAGATGCCCAGGATGGCGTGCTTGCGCTTATGGGCCAAAAAAGCCGGGGTGGCCACGCCAATGCTGACTAAGGCGGCCAAGACCAGCGGCAACTCGAACACCAGGCCGAAAACCAGGAGAAAATTCATCACAAAATTAAAGTAGCCCTCCAGGGTCCACTGGGGGATGAAATGAAAACTCAAGTTGTAGTTCATCAGGAATTGAAGCGCCAGGGGGATCACCACCAGGTACCCGAACAGCACCCCGCCCAGGAAGAAAAAGAGCCCCAAGCTGAAGACGATCAAAAGGGCCTGGCGTTCGGAAGGCTTCAGCGCCGGCTTGGCGAAGACCCATATTTCCCGCAACGCGTAAGGCGAGGCCAACACCAGCCCCGCCACCGTGGCCAGTTTCATGTTGATCATGAAGGCCTCCACGGGCGCCAGGGTCTGCAGCCCCTGGACCTTCGCCTCGAATTCCGGGTACTTGGCGAGGACTTGATGGAAGGGGCGCAGGAGGGCCGAAAAAAGCCAGTCCGACTTGAGGAAGGCCGCCACCACCCCCAGCCCGCAGGCCGCCGCCAGCCGGATCATCATCCGGCGCAACTCACCGAGGTGGTCGCTGAAACGCAGGGGCTCGTCCGGGGGGCTCAAGGGCATGGGGCAACTATAGACAAAAGGGAAAGAATCCGCCAGAGCTCAAGGCTTGGGCGCCGACGCCTGGGGGGCGTTGAAGGCGGCCTCCAGGGGAGTCGCCACGCTGATGGGGACCAGATAAATCGCGGGGCTGAGGTTCGTGCCCAGGTAAATTTTATCCTGGTTGCGATTGCCGAACCGGTAACGACGGGTGGTCTGGTCCGAAAGGGTCACTTCCACCGTGAAAGCGGGCTTGTCCACCCCGGACGAGACGCCTTGCGGGGGAAAATCGGCGACCGTCAAGAGGGCCAATTGGCTCAAAATGCCGCTGCCCTCGTCATTGGCCTTGTCCCGGCCGATGGATTCCCACCGCCCTTGGTTGTTTTTCACGTAAACCACCGAGCGGCCGGCGTGGGTGACCGTCAGGCGGATCGCCCGGCTGGCGTCGAATTGAAGCAGCGACTTGTCCATGAAGTCCGTGGGTTTCAAATCCAGGCTTTTCACGAAGCCTTGGGATAAGAGCACGACCTCGGGATTCCCCTTCAATTGGGCGAAGGTCTCCGCGCTCTTGAGCTTGTCACGGCCCACGAGAAGCGTCTGGTCCTTCCCCTGGGCGGAGCCGATGGTCAAAACCACCCGGGGGGCGTTCAAACCGTAAATCTTCGGATCCGAATCCCGGTCGGCCACGAATTCATCCACCCGCAGGTCGTTGACGGCCGTCAAAACCTCCCGCACCTTCATCACGTCGGCCTTCCCCGCGGCGGGCCGCGCCAGGGTCCAGCTGTTGTCCTTGTTCTTGCGCAGTTCCAAAACCCGATCGCCATGGGCGACCGTCAGGCGGTCGGCTTGCACCAAGTCCGTCGATATCAGGGAATGGTCCCGCAGGTCATTGACCGACTTGGTCAAATCCTGCCCCAAGAAAGTGCCCACCATGTAAACCACCGGTTGGTCCAAGGGCTTGACGTAATAGGAGGATCCTGAGATGTCCTTGTTCCCCACCAAAAGGGCCTGCCGACTCCCATCTTTAAAGATAAAGTCCGCGCGGGCCGATCCCGTGTTGAACCCATAATCGGCCAGGGGGCCCGGCTGGGTGACCGCCACGTCGGGGGTCGTATTGCCCACACTGTTGAGCACGGCGCGCAACACCGTCTCATCGGCCTTCAGCTGGCGGGGGGCCGTCATCCGCCATTGGTCCTGGGCGTCCCTTTGGAGGTCGATGACCTTTTCGGAGTCCGTCGCCGCCGCGGGGTTGGTGAACTTGATTTCCTTGACGTCATCGGCCACGAAGTGGGCGAAGAGCTTGGGCTTCTTGTCGTCGGTCTTCACCGGGCCGCGCTCAAAAAAGTACACATAGGCCCCCAGGGCCAGGGCGATCCCGATAAAAATAAGCGAGGATTTGAAGTTTTTCATAGCGACCGGCGGCGCCACCAAATCAAGATTCCGGCGCCGATGACCCCCAGGGGCATGAGCACGACCGTCAGGTAATAGATGATGGAAACACCGGTGTTCGAAAGGTTCAGGGTCCGGTTGTCGTCTTCCTTGGGGCGGATAGTGATCTTCTTGTCGTCGCCGACGAGCCAGCTGAAGCTGTTGAGCCCCAAATCGATGTTGCCCGGGGCCTGGACCATTTGGTTGATCACGAACAAGGAGCTTCCGAACACCACCAGCCGGGCCGTGACCCCCGGCTTGTCGCTCAAGGGCCACTCACTGGCGATGGCCATGGGAATGGGCCCCTTGAGGTCCTGGCCCTTGTGGAACTTGAAGTACTTGTCCTTTTCCACCGTATCGCCGAAGCCCTTGTCGGTGGATTGCAATAAGACGGTCGAGGTGGCCCCCTTCATGCCCGGATCGGTTTTTTCCAAGCCGCGGGCAAAAGGAAGGATCGAAGCCAGCCGCTGGTCGGCCAATTTGGAGACGATCGCGTGGGCCCCATAAACCGGGATCACGGACCGCACGTCCGGGAAGGCGAAACTGGTGGGATCAATGACCACGTCGTTCTCCGTTTTCACCCCAAAATCCCGCAGAAGCGGGTCCAACCCGGAGTTGACCCAGGGGTCCAACATGGCCAGCACCTTGCCGCCGTTCTTCACGAAAGCCCGGAGGGCCGCCACCTCCGTGGGCTGGAAGGCTCGGCTGGGGCCCGCGATGGCGATGACCGTGGCGTCCTCGGGGATCTTACCGGCGGCCAAAAGGTTCAGGTCCTTGACGTCATAGTTTTCCTTCTGCAGCATTTCCTGGAAGGTGTTGAGCCCGTCCCCCTGGGGGTTGTTGCGGTCCCGCTCCCCATGGCCCGTGGTGAAATAAACCACCGAATGGACGCTGTCCTTCATGCTGGCCAGGGCCGAGGTGAAGGCCGACTCCCCTTGGAATTTAGGGGTGGGCTGCTGGCCGGTGAAGGCGTAGGTGATGTAATCGCGTTGGAGCACGTCCTTGCGGTTGTCCCCGCTCTCAAAAACCACCGTGTTGTACTCATGGATGCCCAGGCGCTTGGCTTCCGAGGGGTTCTTGTCCACGTCCACGACCTTGAAATGGAACTTCCCCGAGTACTTGGCGTATTCCTGCAGCAAGGCCTGGGCCTGGCCCACGGCCGGCAGGGCTCGTTTTCCCGACATGAGCAACGTCACGTTCACGTCCTGGGTCAAACCCTTGAGGGCGTCGAGCGTCTCGGGCGCCAGCGTGTACATGTGGTTGGCCGTCAGGTCGAACCGGACGGGGTGGCGGGAAACGATGTAGTTCACCGTCACCACGATGGCCAACATGGCCGCCGCCACCAGGGATAAGTTGGCCCGCACCTGGGTGCTGCGCTTGCGGCCCACTTCCTTGACGTTGGACAAATTGGCGGCCAGGAAAAACCCCAGGGCCACAAGGCCCAGGACGATCAGGGCCAGGGCCCACCAAGTGGCGGTATTGAAAACCAGCACGCCGACGACGCCCAAACCGGCCAGGACGATCCCGCCGACCAGCACCGGCAGGTTATGCGCGCGAACTTGGGCCAAGATTCCGGGACTTTTCACGGTTAGCTCCTCTTGCTTTCAAGAACTTTGACGGAAAAGAACAAGCCGATGAAGATGAGGCTCAGGAAGTAAAGCACGTGGGTCAGGTCGATGACGCCCTTGAAGAAATCGTCCGTTTGGTCGTAAATCGACAAGGACTTCAGGAAGTCGCCCACCGGCCCGGTCATCAGGTTGCCCGTGGCGCCCACGATCCAAAGCACCAGCAACAGCACCCAGGTCAAGACCATGGACACCATTTGGTTGTCGCTCAAGGTGGAGACGAAAAGCCCCAGGGCGAAAAAGGAGAGCGAGACCAAGACGTAGCCCAGGTAATTGGCGAAGAGCGGCCCCCAATCCGGGTTGCCGTTGAGGACGATCACCAAAAGGTACACCAGGGTGGCGGACAGCATGACCGCGAAAAAAACGCAAACCCCCAGGTACTTCCCCAGGACGATTTCCCAGAGGGTCAGGGGCGACGTGCGAAGCAGCTCCGCGGTCCCGCTTTTTTCCTCCTCGCTCCAAAGCCGCATGGTGATGCCGGGCGTCAGGAAGAGCAACAGGATCACGGTGTTTTGGAAGACCGGGACCATGCTGGCCGCCCGGCTGCCCAACACGATCAGGGCGAAGAAAAGCCCGGTGACGAAAAAGAAGGCCGCCAACACCAAATAACCCACCGGCGAGGCGAAGTAATAACCGATTTCCTTCTTGGCAAGGGCCCAGATTTTGTTCCAGCTCAGGCTCATGACGCGCCCTCCTTGGTGGTGAGTTTCACGAAAACTTCCTCCAGGCTCATGCCCACGGGGCTCAATTGATAGAGCGCCCACTTGTTCTTGACCACGCATTGAAAGATCGCTTCCCGGGTCTCATCGCTCCCGTCGGTGGAAAGCTCGAAGCGGCTGGCGCCCTTGCTTTCCTTGCCCAGGGGCCTGACCGCCGAAACCCCCTCGCACTTGGCGAGGGCCCTTTCCACCTCGGCGCCCGGCCCCTTGACCTGTACTTCCAGGGTCTTGCCGCCGGTGAGGCGCTGGGAGAGGTTCTCCACCGAGTCCGCGGCCACGACCTTGCCCCGGTCGATGATCACCACGTTGTCGCAGGTTGAGGAGACCTCGGGCAGGATGTGGGTGGAGAGGATGATGGTCTTGCGGCCGCTGAGCGACTTGATGAGCTTGCGGATTTCCAAAATCTGCTTGGGGTCCAACCCCCGGGTCGGCTCATCCAGGATGAGCACCTCGGGATCATGGAGCAAGGCCTGGGCCAGCCCCACCCTTTGGCGGTAGCCCAAGGACAAATGGCCGATCAGGCGCTTGGACACGTCGGTCAAGTCGATCATCTCCAGCACTTCCCCGATCCGGTCGGCCTTTTTATCCTGAGGGATTTCACGGATGTCGGCCACGAACTTCAAATAAGAAATCAGGGTCATGTCATGGTAGATCGGGGGGATTTCGGGCAGGTAGCCGATATGGCGCCGCACCTCTTGGGCCTGGTCCGTCACGTCATAACCCGCCACGGTGACTTTGCCCGCGCTGGGGGGGAGCGACGTGGTGAGCACCCGCATGCTGGTGGTTTTGCCCGCGCCGTTGGGGCCCAGCAGCCCCAAGATAGTGCCCTTGGGCACCGAGAAGCTGATTTTGTCCACGGCCGTAAAGGGGCCGTAGGTTCGCACCAAGTCCTTGACTTCAATCATGGGTGGAGCCTCGAGGTAAAGTGACCTGCGCCAGCAAAGAAATATATAAAACCCGAAAAAATTTTCAACCCAAAATCAAAAAAGCCCTTCAAGACACCAAGCGACCCCGATACAGGCGCAGGGACGCCGATGAAGAACCAGTGCGCCCAATTTAACGATTTACCCGACCGCCTTTGAATCGGCGTCCATCATAGCCATTCGCCCGGGCTTTTAGTCCCCAAACTTCGCCGAGGCCAACCGCAGACGGTCCGCCACGCCTTCCAATTGGCGGGCGGCGGCCACCATGGATTCCATGGAAGCCGTCAATTCCTCGGTGGAAGCCGAGATTTCCTCGGTGGCCGAGGCGTTTTCCTCGGAAACCGCCACGATATTGGTGATGGCTTCCACCACCCGGGACGCTTGGTCGGCCTGGTTCTCGAAGGACGCCGAGATGTCCTGCACCTGGACCACCACCTCGTCGGAGGCGCTCTGGATCTCGGCCAAGGCGTCCCCGGCCCCCGAGACCACCGCCAAGCCCTCGGTGACCTTCTCGGCCCCGGTGCTCATGCTGGTGACCACCAGGGCGATTTCCTTCTGGATTTGACGAATCATGCCCGCGATTTGATTCGCGGCTTCGGCGCTTCCATCGGCCAATTTCTTCACTTCCTCGGCCACCACGGAAAAACCCCGCCCATAATCCCCCGCCCGGGCGGCCTCGATGGCGGCGTTCAGGGCCAAAAGATTGGTTTGGTCGGCGATATGGGTGATCACGTCCACCACCTTGCCGATGGCCTTGGACCTCGAACCCAGCTCGTTGACTTCCCGGGCCGAACCCTGGACCACCTCATGGATGGCGTTCATCTGGGCCGTGGATTTTTGCACCGCCTCGCTGCCGGCCGCCGAGGCCTTTTTCGACCGGGAGACCGCCTTCTCGGCGCTGGAAAGCTGCTCGGCGGAGGTTTGGATGTTGCCCGCCATCTTGTCGATGATGTTGAAGGCGTCCTGCACCTTGGCGGCCTGCTCCTCCGCCCCCTTGGAGATGTTCTGGATGGTGGACGAGACCTCCTCGGTGGCGCCGTGCATCTGCTGGATGGTCTGGGTGAGCTGTTGGGCCAGCCCCAGGGTTTCCTCGGAGCTCTTTTTGAGCTGGGTCACCGAGGATTTCAGGTACTCGATCATCATGTTGAAGTTCTCGGCCAAGGCCCGGAAGTCCCCGCTGTAATGGCCGTGGATGGAGACATTCAGGTCCCCCTTGGTGACTTTTTCCATGGCGTCCAGGAATTCTTCCAGGGGTTTCAACACGATTTTCTGGATGATCAAAAGGATGAGCGCCGCCGCGAAGATGCCGCAGGAGACGCAGATCGCGTAGAACCAAAAATGGTTGGGGGTCTTAAGCTCGTTCAAAAGGGGGAAGACCAGCCCCAGGAAAATGCCGAAAGCCGTGATGGCCCCGTAAAGCGTCAGCACGTTGTTGCGGCGGTCGATTTTCCTCAAATCAGGCTCCCCTGATGCCCCGCGGGCGGATTCAAGCCCAAATGCCGGTAAGCCGGCACCGTGGCCTTGCGGCCGCTGGGCGTGCGTTGCAAGAACCCCAACTGTACCAGAAAGGGCTCATAAACATCCTCCACGGTTTCCGATTCTTCCCCCACGGCGATGGCCAGGGTTTCCAGGCCCACCGGGCCTCCCCCGAACTTTTCCATCACGCAAGCGAGGATGCGCCGGTCCATGCGGTCCAGGCCCAGCGCGTCGACCTCCAAAAGCTTCAAGGCCGCGTCGGCCACCTCGGCGTCCACCTTGCCCTTGCGCCTGACCTCGGCGAAATCCCGGACCCGCTTGAGGAGCCGGTTGGCGATGCGGGGCGTGCCCCGGGACCTGCGGGCGATCTCCGCGGCCCCGTCGGGGGCCATCTCCACCTTGAGCACCTGGGCGGAGCGCTTGAGGAT
>DATKNU010000174.1:0-6518 GCA_035541195.1 bacterium | reverse complement strand
CCCGCGGACGCCAGCGCCAGGTTGGCCCACCAAAGCCCCCAGACCGGATCCACCTCGCCCCTTTGGCTGAGGACTTGGCCCAGGACAAACATCAGGTAGTAGATGAAGATCATCGAGATGCCGATGACGAAGGCCATGAAGCCCTTGGAACGGGTCCAAAGCCCCAGCGGCGCGCAAAACCAGCTCAGGGCCAGGCAGGCGAAGGGCAGGGCCAGGCGTTTCTGGTACTCGGCTTTGAGGTTGTTCAGGCGGTCGGGGTCGGAGGTTCCCTGGATGGAATTCTTCAATTCATCCAGGCTCATTTCCTCATAGTCCTTCTTGACGTCCGAGAGGTGCGCCAATTGGTTCTCGGTGTTCAGGCAGATTTGGTATTGGTCGAAATAAAGCCGGTTATAGCTGTGGTAATTGACGTTGTCCCAGCTGATGAAGCCCTGATTGAGGTGGAAGATCAATTGGAAGGTCTTCTCGTTGTTGTCCAGCCACCCGGTGCGCGCCAAGGTGGTCTGGAGCGGCGCTTGGGGGGAGACCCGGTTGAAGACCCGGACATCCTTGAAAATGCCGCCTTCCTGGCGGTCGATGTAGAACTGATAACCCTGGAACAAATCGATGAAGGTCCTTTCCCGGACCGCCACGTTGGCCTGGTTCTCCAGGATCTTGAAGTGGATCTTTTTGAAGGCGTAATTGGCCTCGGGCAGGATGCGGGCGTTGAAGTAAAGCATGGCCGCGGTCAGGACCAGGGCGAAGGCCAGCACCGGATAAATCAATTGGAACAGGTGGACCCCGCCGCTTTTAAAGGCCGTGATTTCCATGTCCGAGCTCAGGCGGCCGAAGGCCAGCAGGGTGGCGATCATCATGGCCATGGGGACCGTGAGGGACAGCACGAAGGGGACCAGGCTGAAATAAAGCACCAGGGTGTCGCCCAGGGGGACCTTTTTGTTGATGACCATGTCGAGCAGCACGAAAATCTTGTTGATGATGAAAAGGAAGGTCAACACGGACAGCGCGATCAGGAAGGAGGGCAGGATTTCCCGCAGGACATAGCGTTGGGCGGTTTTCAAAAAGGCGTTCCTTGGGTGGTGTCGGGCCGAGTATAACATAGCCCCCGGGAGGGGGACAGGGGCCTCGGGGGGCCGGGGTGACGGCGTCCCGGGGTGATTTTCCGGCGGTTGGGGGGTTGCGGGCGGGGGCCCTCTTTTTTTGTGGGATGATGACCAGGAAGGCGACCGAAAGAGGGGGCAGAATGGGCCATCGTCTGGCTTGGAATATTGCTATGATTTGGGGCGGCGGGGGTAAACCCGGGCCGGGGGCCCTGGCGTTGTCAAGACGGCGGGGGAAGGAATGGGGTATGCCAGGGAAGTGGAAAAAGATGCTTTCGCTCGATTTCGCGGGCGAATTCACGGCTTCCTTTTTGAAACTGCTCTTGGTGGTGAACCCCCTTTGGACCTTGGGCGTGAGTTTCATCTCCGGGGAACGCAGTTTCAGCTCGATTTTATTCCGATGGGGTTGGGATTTCTCCGAAGCCACCCTGGTTTGCCTTTTCGGCATGGCGGTCATGGGGGGTTATTTAAGGCTGGAGCGCCTTTGGGCTTCCTGGGCGGGACGCGCCCCGGCCCAACATGGGGTGGGTTGGTACCTTTTGTTCCTGGCTTTCCTGATTCCCCCGGGGTTGGTTTTGGCCCTGCACGCCTTGGTGGGGTTGGTCAATTGGTTTTACGTCGGGCCGGCCATCGAGCCCCGCTTCCAATGGTTTTACTACGGCAAAGAAATATTCGGCGGATGGCTGTTGCTCCTGGTTTGTTTCTTCTTCAAGTCCTGGCAGGACCTCCGGGACGCCGTGGCCTTGAGCCAACTGCGGGCCGAGGAACTGGAGAAGGAGAAACTGCAGGCGCTCCTGACGAAGTTGAAGGACCAAATGAACCCCCATTTCCTTTTCAACACGCTCAATACGGTGGCGGCGCTCATTCCCGCGGATCCGGCCCAGGCCGAGCGGGTGGTGGTCAAGCTCTCGGGGCTCTTCCAGGCCGTTTTGGCCGCCAGCCGTAAAAGCACCCATCCCCTTTCCCAAGAACTGGAGTTTTGCCGGGACTACCTGGAAATCGAGAAGGCCCGCTTCGGCGCCCGGCTGAAGGTCGAGGTGGCCGCCCCGCCCGCCGGGGATGGGGAGGACCCGCAGGTGCCGGTCCTTATTTTGCAACCCTTGGTGGAGAACGCCGTCAAGCACGGCCTCTCGGGCCGGGCCCGGGGCGGGCACCTGGTGATCGGCTACGCGGTGGCGAAAGGGCGTTTGACCTTGTGGGTGGAGGACGATGGGGTGGGTTTCGGCCATTCCTCCTACCGGGGATCGGGGACGGCCTTGGAAAATTGCCGAAAACGCCTGGAACTCAGCTATGGCCCCGAGGGCCGTTTGGAAATCACGCCCCGGGACCCCGAAGGCACCCGGGTGGCCATGACCTTTCCCCTGGCGGGTGGGGAAAAGAAAGGGGAGGGGAAATGATCCGGGTTTTAATCGTGGATGACGAGGCGCCGGCCCGATCCCGCTTGGCCCGCATGGTGGCGGGCTTCAAGGATCTTCAGGTGGTGGGCGAGGCTTCCAATGGATTGGAGGCCTTGCAGGCGGCCCAGGAATCAAAGATTGACCTGGCCTTTCTGGACATCGAGATGCCCGAATTGAACGGCCTGGAAACGGCGCAGGCCTGGGGCGGTGAGGGTCCCCAGGTGGTTTTCGTGACGGCTTATAGCGAGCACGCCCTCAAGGCTTTCGAGCTTTCGGCGGTGGATTACCTGGTGAAGCCCGTTTCCCCCGAGCGGCTGGCCGAGACGGTGGAACGCATCCGCAAGCGCCGGCGGCCCGCGGCCCTTGAGGAGATGCGCCGGTTCTACGAAAAGATGGAAACCGGGCAGGCCAAACGCCGGATGGCCGTTAAGAGCGGTTCCAAGTACCGGGTCTTCGACCCGGATTTGATCTCGGCGGTGGTGGCCCGCGACCATTACGCGGTCATCTTGGTGGAAGGCCAGGAACTGCTGGTGGACGACAGCTTGGACACCCTGTCCCGGCGGTTGGATCCCGGGCATTTCCTCAGGGTCCACCGCAGCGCCTTGATCAACCTGGACTACTTGAAGGAATTGGAACATGAGGGGGACCGGAAGTACCTGGCGGTTTTGTCCGACCCGGCCCAAACCCGCCTTCCGGTGAGCCGGGAAAGGTTGGACGAGTTGAAGAAAAAGTTGGAGCTGGATTGATGGAATCCGCCCGCGAGGTCCCGCCATTTCCATGTTGAGCGACGAAGCGCCCGAAATGTCCCCCCTCCTTTCCCTGACCGGAAGAAAAAAACGGCTCCCCTGGATCGCGGGGGCCTTGGCCCTGATTTGGGCCGGGGCCGCCCCGGCCCAGGACAACAGCTACGCCTTGACCCCGGTGTCGGACCAGGAGAAACAGCTCCTTCAAGTGGCCAGCCCCACCCCCCTGACGACCGCCCCGGGGGTTTCGGGGACGCAGGTTTCCGGGGTTCTTCCGCCGATCCCGACGGGGCTTTCGGATTTGATGCTCAAGGAGGGCGTGTATCTTTCCTGGAGCCCGGCCCCCGTGGGAAGCCGGGCGGTGGGTTACGAGGTTTACCGCTCCCGCATGCCCGGGGCCGGCTATCGCTTGCTCAATCCCAAGCCCCTGGTCGCTCCCTATTTCCTCGACGGCGCCGCCACCAACCTGCCCGCGCCCAAGAACGGGGACGATTATTTCTACGTGGTGGCCTCGGTGGACGCCCAGGGCAACGTCAGCGCTTACTCGGACGAGCTGGCCGTGACGCCCCAGGGGTTGGACATCCCCGGGCCGCCCGAGGCCTTGGAGACGGCCACGCCCACGCCTCCGCCCCAGGAAGAGACCGAGTTGAAGATCCCGGACAAGAACATGTTCAATTTCCAGTTGCCCGCGGACAGCCAGCTGTCCATCCAGGGCTATAAGCAGATCGAGGCGGATTTTTCGTTCCAAACCTTCAAGCGGGGCGTGCAAAACGGCATTCCGGCCACCAGCAACAGCACCAACGTCAACCAACAATTGGTGGTTAACCTGGACGGCAAGGTGGGGCAGAACGTGGACGTGCACGTGAACTACAGCGACGTCAACCGCACGGGGGGGCTGGACCAGACCCAGCAGGAAATTTCCATCGTGTACCACGGCAACCAGGACAGCCCGGTGCAGGAGGTTTCCTTCGGCGACTTGAACCTGGTCTTGCCCAACACCGAGTTCGCCGGGTTCAACAAGCAGCTCTTCGGGATCCAATCCAAGTTGAAGTTCGACGACCTGCGGGTGACTTCCTTTTTCGCGCAAACCAAGGGCATCTCGGAAACCAAGATCTTCAAGGGCAACCAGGTGCAGGTCAACCAGACCCTCAACGACATCCAGTTCGTGCCCTATAAGTATTTCCTCATCACCAAAAGCAAGGCCCCCGGCGCGCTGCCGAAAAACGGCACCGAACATATTTGGGTGGACCCGGGCAACGGGTTGGTGCCCCCCCAAAACGCGAACTATATCGGGCCCTTCCAAAGGTTCCTGCCGGGCAAGGACTACACCATCGACTACACCACGGGCGTCATCACCTTCCTGAGCTCCATCAACATCAACTCCCGGATCGCGGTGGCTTACCAGCAGCAGGACGGCCAGTTCGTGGGGGAAAGCGGCCCGGACCAAATCCTCGATTTGGACAACCCGGTGAACAACCCCAACCTGACCGTGCCCGCCGACGGGGTCATGATGCCGGGGGCGGGCCAGCCCCATTTGATCAAGGACAACAGCAACCCGGCCCAGGTGAGCCCCCTCTACCTGATGAACTATTACAGCTTGGGCACGGTTCCCATCGTGCCGCCCAACCAGGACCCCAATTTCCAGATCCAGATCATCAACCAGGGCACCAACAACGTGGCCCAAACTGGATCCCCCGCGGGGGCGCGTTGGAACTTGGTGGTGAACACCGACCTGAACGTCCTGATCGTCACCGACACCGCCAACGCCTCTTTTCCTGAGCGGCCCTTCGCCAACCCCTTGCCCGACACCAGCAACGGCACGGGCCCCAACGACGTTTACAGCCAGACCACCACGCCCACCGTGCTTTACCGGATGCAGTTGGTTTATGACACCCAACAGAACTACTACAACATGGGCCGGGTGGACATCCTGCGGGGCAGCGAGACGGTTTATTTGGACGGGCGGTTGCTCCACCGGGACACGGATTACTATTTTGATTACACCTCGGGGAACCTGGACTTCCAGGACAAGAGCATCCTGCGGCCCGACAGCCAGGTGGTGGTGACCTACGAGTACTCGCCGTTCGGGCCCTTCGCCCAGGAGAACATCCTGGGGACCCGGGCCGAATACGACGTGACCGACCACTTTTTCCTGGGCTCCACCTTCCTTTACAGCGGCGCCCAGCAACCCGCGGACGTGCCCCAAATGGGCGGGGAACCCAATGACTTGGCCATCGTGGACGCCGACGCGAGGTTGGACTTGGACCCGGCCTCGGTGAAGTCCCTGACTGGGCTCATCCCGGGGTTGGAAAATTGGACGCCGCCCTTGGCCGTGAAGCTCTCCGGCGAGGTGGCCAAGAGCTTTTACGACCCCAATACCTTCAACTCGGAGGGTGAAACCGGCGTGGCCATGATCGACAACATGGACGGGATCGACAGCGCCACCAACTTGTCCGTCAACGCCACCTCCTGGCTGGTGGCGCCGCCGCCCCAATCCGTCCCCCAATACCTGAACTCGACGGTCTATGACGGCGGCGTGTCCGCCGCCGCCAACGACCGACTGCGTTTCTACAACTTCCACGAGACCAATCCCTACAAGAACGATTTCCAGACCATTTCGATCCAGGAAATCGACAGCGCGGGGACCACCGCGGCCAGTGTTTTCCCCGCGGGCTTCGGGGGCCATATCTACGCCACCACCAACCAGGCCACCGACTTGACCAACGTGCTGGAATTCCCCTATTCGGACCTGACCAACCAGCGTTGGGCGGGCCTTCGCCAAAGCATCTCCAACCTCGGCACCGACCTTTCCAACGCCATCTTCCTGGAGGCTTGGGTTTACAACGACGGCGGCGACAAGTGGATCATGGTGGATTTCGGGTCCTTCGCCGAGGACACCAACGGCAACGGGAGCCTGGATTCGGACAACCCCTTGGACCAAGCCCATCCCAACCCCTCCTACGGCATCCCCAGCTTTTACAGCAACTTCAGCCCGGACGCCTCGGGCCGCCTGCCGTCGGTCATTTCCTGGCCCGGTGAAACTTCCAGCCAGGAAGGCGTGTCGACCATCGCCTTCGTGACGGAGGACCAGAATGGGGACAACCAGTTGGACGGGTCCGACGCTTATTACGAGTACGGCGTGCACGCCAATTGGAACGGATGGAAACAGGTCAAGATCCCCCTGAACCTGCCCGCCAACTCGGCGCCGCCCCCGGACAGCAGCGGTTCCACCGACGCCGGCATCGATTATTTCTTCCACGCGGTGGGGACCCCCAATTCCC
>DATKNU010000173.1:0-9818 GCA_035541195.1 bacterium | reverse complement strand
CAGCCAGTTCCACCGGTTGGTGGATTACCTGACCCAAAAGTCCTACAACACCAAGATGGATTCCCGGGACCTGCAGGGAACCGCGGTCTTCCTGACTTACTTCCTGGGATGGATGGGCCGGGAATGGCCCTTTTACCTTTGGCTGCCGGCCTTCTTCGGCTTTCGCCAGCTGTTCCGACGGGACCGCCGCCTTTTCTGGGCCTTGATGGGATTGATGTACCTGAATTTCCTGATCCTCTTCGCTTACGGCAATGAGAAGGATCTTTTCATCGGTTACCGTTATTTCCTGCCGCTTTATTTCGCCTTGGCCCTGGGCATGGCCGCGGGATTGAAGCTGGCTTTCGACCGGTTGCAGTCGCCCCGAATCCGGCGGGGAATGGTTTGGGGGTTGGTCTTGGGGCTTCTTTTGTTCCAAGCGCCCCGGGCGCCCTTGGCCGAGGCCACCTGCGCCTATGATTACGCCTTAAATTTATTGAAGCCCATCCCGGCCGGTTCCTATCAAATCGTCCAGGGGGACAACCAAGTCTTCCCGGTGGCCTACGCGGCCTTGGCGCGGCACCTCAGGCTCGACATCCAATTTTTGGAGACCAACGGGTTCTTTTTTCCCCGCGTCAAACAGGAGCGGGCGCTGGATCCTAAGCAAACCCTCCATGATTTTTTCCTGAAGCTTTACAAGGAATCGGGGAACCTGCTGTATCTCTCCGGCGAGAAGGAGGAATCCAGCACCGACGTCGTCGAGCCTTTCGGCTTGGGTTACCGCATGACCACCGCCTCCCAACGGCAAAAGCTGGCCCCGCCGCCCGACCCGGACCGAATCTTCCGGTTGCGCCACCTTGACTTAAACCTGCCCGACGTGGAATGCGAGGAGATCCTGGCCGAGTACCCCCTCTTGACCGCCGCCCACGAAATTTGGGTGGGGGACAAGGCCGCCGCGGAAAAGAACCTGGCGCGGGCCGAGCGGGTGGGCGCCGATTCCATCCATACGCAAAACAACCTCTCGGCCCTCTACAGCAAACTGGGCGAGCTCCCCAAGGCCCGTTACTGCCTGGAAAAAACCCTTTTGTTGCAGCCGAACCTGGCCTTGGCCCATTTGAACCTGGGGATTTTATACGCCAAAATGGGCAAACCCGAGGAAGCCCTGCCCGAGGCCATGACCGCCCTGCAATTGGACCCCCAAAACCAGGAAGCCCTGGATTTTTACCTTCGGTTGCAAAATGTCCCGCTTCCGGCCTCGAAAAATCCCCTCGCGGTTCCGAAAGTGAGATGACATGCCCGTGATCAAAGCCCTTCCCGCCAAAGTCATCAACCAAATCGCCGCCGGCGAGGTGGTCGAGCGTCCCGCTTCCGTGGTGAAGGAACTCGTGGAAAACGCCCTGGACGCCCAGGCCCGCTTCGTGGAAATTGAGATCCAGGGAGGCGGGCTGAAGCTCATCCGCGTGGCGGACAACGGCGTGGGCATGGCCCCCGAGGACGCGAGGCTTTGCGTCCAAAAACACACCACCAGCAAGATCGAGAAGGTGGACGACCTGCAGGACCTGCATACCTTCGGCTTCCGGGGCGAGGCCCTTTCCAGCATCGCCTCGGTTTCCCATTTTGAGCTGACCACCCGACCCGCCCAGGCCCTCTCGGGCGTGAGCCTGAAGATCCGCGGGGGATCGGCCCCCCAGGAAGTCGAATGGGGCCGCCCCCCGGGAACCACCCTGATCGTGGCCAACCTCTTTTTCAACACGCCGGCCAGGCTCAAATTCATGAAGAAGGCCAGCACCGAGGAAAACCACATCCTACAGGTGGCCACCACTTACGCCTTGGCTTTCCCCCAAGTGGGGTTCAAGCTCAGTTTTGACGGGCGGGTGTCCTTGGACCTCACGGCGGCTTCCTTTGAGGCCCGGGCGGCCCATATTTTCGGCAAGGACCTCGTCCGGAGCCTCTTGCCGATCCAATTGGAGGCCGGGGGACTCAAAATCCGGGGATTGGTCAGCGCCCCCACCGTCCATAAACCCACCCGGGAAAACATGTTTTATTTCGTCAACCAGCGCTGGGTCCAAAACGCTTCCTTGGGCTACGCGGTCATGACGGCCTACCGGACCCTGTTGCCCACCCGCCGTTTCCCAGTGGCCCTCCTTTTCGTGGAGGCGCCTTTGAATGAAGTGGACGTCAACGTGCATCCCACCAAGCGGGAAGTGAAATTCGCCCGGGACCGGGAAGTGTTCGACGCGGTGGCCCGGGCGATCCGCCAGGGGCTCTTGGCGGCCATGTCGGGGGACGAAAGACCCGCCGACCCCGCCTCCCCCCCGGCGCCCGGGATCCCCTTGGAAACCCCAGGCCCTTCCTTCAACTTCGCGCCCGGGAGTCCCGCCGCTTCGCCGGCGCCCAATCCCTTCCAGGCCCTGCGGGCCTTGTCCGAAAGCCATTCGCCTTTTGCCGCTCCGTCAGGGAAGATGGAACTGGAGAAGGCCGCTTCCACCGCCAAGCGCATCGACCCCCAAACGCCCCTTTACAACTTCAGCCAGCTTTTCAACACCTTCATTGTTTTCCAATCCGACGATGAGATGTACATCGCGGACCAACATACGGTCCACGAGCGCCTCAATTACGAAAGGCTCATGCGGGGCCTGAGGGACCGGCGGGTGGAGGTGCAACCCCTTTTGGTGCCTCAAACCCTGGAATTGAACGCCCGGGAAGCCCAGACCCTGCGCCACCACCTGGACATCCTCATGGAATTGGGAATGGAAGTTTCACCCTTCGGCGGCAACAGCTTCGTCATCAACGGCGTGCCCGCGGATTTCGCCGGTAAAAACGTCGTCCAACTGCTCAAGGACCTCATCGACCAGATCGCCGAGGGCGAGAAAAACGGCACCGGCGGGCCGGACCGGCTGCAGCAAATCCGCGAGAGGGCCCTCACCTTTTTCTCCTGCCGCAGCGCGGTGATGGCGGGGGACCGCCTGACCCAGGACCAAATGATCTCCTTGATCGACCAGATGCGCCGGGAAAACCTGCCCTTCACCTGTCCCCACGGGCGGCCCACGCTCATGACCATCCCGCTGTCCGAGCTTTACCGGAAATTCGACCGGCACTGATGGATTCCTCCTTTTCCCCGGACGCCCGGATTCCCGTGCTGGTGGGCCCCACCGGAGTGGGCAAATCCGACGCCGCCATGGACTTGGCCCGGCGCCTCCAGGCCGAAATCCTCTCGGCGGACGCCTACCAGGTTTACCGGGGGATTCCCGTGGGGACCGCCCAACCTCCCCCGGAGCACCAGAAAGAAATCCCCCACCACTTGGTGGCCTGCCAGGATTTCACGGCGCCTTGGAGCGCGGCGCTTTTCGCCCAAAGGGCCGCCGAGATCATCCGGGAACGCCTCGCCCAAAACCGCAAGCTCATCTTGGTCGGCGGGTCGGGCTTCTATCTCAAGGCCCTGGTGGAGGGCGCGCCCGAGGGGGAAGCGGCCTCCCCGGATTTGCGGGCCTGGGTCGCCGCCGAGATGGATCGCCGGGGCCCTGAAGGGTCCCACCAATGGCTCCTGGAGCGCGCTCCCGGGGCCGCGGCGCGGCTCCACCCCAACGACCGTTACCGCGTCAGCCGGGCCCTTGAAAAATCCTACGGGGAAGAAGCGCCCCGCGCCAAGCCGCTCCTCGATCCCCGTTTATTCCGCTTTTACGGTTTGGAAATGGCGCGGACGGATTTGGACCTGCGCTTGAAGGCGAGAATCGATAAAATGTGGGCGTCGGGGTTGTTGGAGGAGGCAAAATTCCTGGAACAATCGGGCGTCAGGCCCGATCATCCGGTTTGGGGGGCCATTGGCTACCAGGAAGCCGCGGCTTTCTTGGGCGGGCAGTGGACCCAGGCCCAGGCCTTGGAAAGGATGTTCCGCCGCACCCGGCAATATGCCAAGCGCCAATGGACCTGGTTCAAGCACCAGCATGAGGTCCAATGGATGGACCTGGGCGTGCCGGAAGGCCGGGAGCGAGTGGTGGAGTTTATCTTGGGCGATGGGTTCAAATCCTAGGAGGGCGCCGTGGGCAACATCCGCATCCGGGTGGCCGGAATTCTGATCCGCGAAAATAAGATTCTGCTGGTCCGCCACGAGAAAAACGGGAAAAGCTACTTCCTATTGCCCGGGGGCGGCGTGGAATATGGCGAGACGCTGGAAGAGGGCCTAATCCGGGAATTCCAAGAGGAGGTCGGGCTCCCCATCCAAGTGGGGCCCCTGGTGCTGGTGCACGATTCCATCCCACCGGACCGCCACCGCCAGGTTTTAAACCTTTATTTCCTCGTGACCTCCTCCCAGGCCCAAATCCGGGTGACCCCCGACGGGGTGCTGAAGGACGCGGATTATTACCCCTTGGAAAAATTCGGCCAAATGACCGTGAACCCGGATGTGAAGGCCGAAATCCTGGAAGGGATCAAGCAGGGATGGAAAAATCCGCTCTCCTATCTGGGAAACCAGTGGAAAGACCGTTAAAACCAAGGCTTTCTTGCATCACCCATGTTTGTCTGTTAACATTATTTTCCCATGAAAACAACCCCGTCCCCGACACCCTCCACCGGCAGGTCTTTCCTTTATCTAGTGCTTGGATTGGGCTTTTTCTTCGCCTTAAGCCTGGCCGTCTTGGCCGTCTGCGTGGGGAAGATCATGGGCCATGTGGGGGCCACTTCCGGCGGCTCGGACGAGATCACCCTCATTGAGATCGAAGGCCCGATTGTGGACAGCGACGACGTGGTGGGCCGCATCAAGGATTTCAGGACCGGCCCCTCCAAGGCCCTGCTTCTGCGCCTCAACAGCCCCGGCGGGGCCGTGGCCCCTTCCCAAGAAATTTACGACGAGGTCCTGCGGGCCCGGGCGGACAAGAAAATAGTCGTGGCCAGCATGTCGAGCCTGGCGGCCTCGGGAGCCTATTACATCGCGTCCGCCGCGGATAAGATCGTGGCCGATCCGGGGACCTTGACCGGCTCCATCGGGGTCATCGCCGAGTTTCCCGACGTCTCCTCGCTCATGGAAAAGGTCGGGGTGAAGTACCAAATCATCAAGAGCGGGAAATTCAAAGACACGGGGTCCTTCAGCCGCGCCATGACGCCCGAGGAAAAGGCCTACCTGCAGGGAACCATCGACGATGTTTTCGGCCAGTTCCTCCAATCGGTGCTGGAGGGCCGGCGCAAGGCCTTCCAAGAGAAACTGGCCCAACAGACGGGCCAAAAGCCCTCCAAGATCACCGACGGCCAAATCCGGGATTTCATCCTGCAATACGCCGACGGCCGGGTCTTGACCGGCAAGAAGGCCTACGAACTGGGTTTCGTGGACCAGTTGGGGAATTACGAGGACGCGGTGGACACCACGGCGAAGCTCGCCGGCATCAAGGGAACCCCCGAGGTTTTCCTCTCGGCCCCGCCCCGTTTCCGCCAAATGCTGGACAATATCCTGCCTTTCTCGTTTTTAAGCCGGGTCCGTCTGGGCGCCGACTTGGAATATAGGGCTTTTTAACCAAACCAATCACGGAGGACGCCATTGCCTGAATCCCCCCAGGAAGTTGAAAAAAAGCCGGAAGCGCCCAAGGGCCCGGGTTTCGCCCAGCGCCTGAGCGAGGGCCTGCAAGGCTTCGGCAAGGGATTGGTGTCCTTCCTTTCGGTGCCGGTCATCGCCGGCATCGGATTCGCCATCGTCATCTTCACTTGGTTGGGGGTCTTCGCCCAAAAGCATTTTTCCCACATCTCGGACGTGGCCGGCCCCCTCGCCCAGCACGTGAGCAGTTGGCCTTTTCTCTTCACCGGCATCGGGCTTTGGTTCCTGGCCCGGTCCCGCGGCATGGTGCGCTCCAGTTATGAGGCCCAGGCCAAGAAGAACCCGGCCTTCCCCCACACCTGGAAAATCGGGCTCATCGGCACCCAGGCCACGGCGCTTTACCTGCTGGCTTTTTACGCCCTCGGCGTGGGCCTGCGCGTCTGGCCCCGGCTCCACAATGTGGTGCTGCTGCTCGTGCTTTTCCTGCTCTTTTTGGCCTACCTGCTTTGGTACATCATCGCCCACTTCCAAAACCGTTATCCCCAGTCCATGGGCTTCCGGGTGGCCGTGCTGGCCCTGCTTTTGGCGTTGGCGGCCTCTTTCGCCATGAGCCATTTCGTTTTGGTGGGCCTGGTGTTGGGCCTCTTCGCGCTCGTGACCGTGCTGGTCTCGATCATCTCCTCGCCCTTTTTGGGGCCCGAAGGCCGGGTTTGGATCCGGGCGCTTTGCCTCTTGGGCGCCATCGCCCTGCTCCTGCCCTCCGCCTACAATATTTTCTTCAGCAAGGAAACCGAGTTTAACTTGGTCGAGCTCAACTCGGCGGTGAAGGGCCTGTCGGGGGAAGTGGCTGCCCTGGATTATTCCCCGGATGGAAGGCAATTGGCTTTCTCAGTGAAGAAGGACCAATGGTACCTGGAAGTCTTCACGCCCGAGAACCGCAAGGATCCCATGGTCAAATTCCCCGCGGGCGATGACGCCTTCACGCCCCTTTACGTCAACCGGGGCAAGGCCGTGCTCGCCGACACCACCCAGGGGGGGGCGCGCAACCTGCGCTTGATCCAGATCGCCACCGGCGCCCAAAGTTTCCTGACCTCGGACGGCGTGGAAAAAACCGGCGATGGCGCGCCTTACTCGGAAAAATTGGGGCAGTTCCTGCTGGTGACCCAATCCGAGGGTGGCTACGCCTTGAAAACCTTGGGGCTGGCCAAGAAACGGACCAAGACCTTGCTTCGCTCCGACAGCGCGATCCAGGACCCGTCCTGGTGCGACGACTCCAAAACCATTGTGTACCTGGCGGGCAGCGGTCCCGAGGCTTCCATCCATGTTTATAACCCGGCCTCCCGCAAAGACCATAAGGTCTTGCTGAAAGGGGAGAACCACGAGGATCCGATCCTTCCCGTCGAGGCCAAACCCCTGAAATTCTCCATCCTCAAGGTGGTCCCGGCGCCCGACGGCTTCCGCTACCTTTACCTGACGCAGGAAGGCAAGCGCTTTGGGCTTTGGACCATCCACCCGGACGGCTCCAAAGAGGCACTCCTTTACGAAACCGGCAACCCCATCGGCCGGGTCGTCTGGACGCCCGACGCCCAAAGGGTCCTCTTCGTCGAGGAACCCCGGACCTTCGGCTTGGCGGGCGACCAAAAGAGCGTCAAATTGTTGGACGCGAACCTCGGCACGGTCCAAAGCCTGATCCTGCCCCAAATCTCCGATTGGGCCCCGACACCCTCGCCCGACAGCGCCAACGTGGCTTTCGTCTGCACGGAAAACTTGTGGTACCCTTCGATCAACCGGCTGGGGATCTGGATCGGGACGCTGCGGTAAATCCACGAAGGGTTTTCCATGAAATTTTCTCGGGGCCTCAATTTCTGGAAAGCCCTGTTGGCCCTCGGGCTTTTAGGGGGAGGGCTTCCCTCGGCCGCCGGGGCGCTTGATTTCGGCGTCAACAAGGTCCGTTACCACGACCATCGACAATGGCACGTCATTGAAACGGACCATTTCGAGGTTTATTACTACGACCCCTGCCTGAAGCTGGCCCAAGTCGCCGCCCAAGACTGCGAGGCGGCCTTCTTGCGGACCAGCCGCATGTTCAATTACGTGCCCCAACCCCAAAATAAAATCCCGCTCTTCGTTTACGGGACCCCCCTGGAATTCGCCGAAACCAACATCACCGAGGGATTCCTGGACCAAGGCGTGGGGGGCTTCACGGAGGTCTTCAAGAACCGCATCGCGGTCCCCATGGATGGTTCCTTTTACGAGTTCAACAAGGTCATCACCCATGAACTCACCCACGCCTTCCAATACGACCTCATTTACGGGGAAGGCTGGCGGTCCATCAATTTGTTCAAGTCCGTGCTGGTGCCCACCTGGATGATGGAAGGCATGGCCGAATGGAACGCCCAACATTTGGACGGGCAGGGGGAAATGGTCCTGCGGGACGCCGTCTTGAACGACGAGGTGCTGCCCTTGGGGCTTTTGAATTCCTTCGGGCACTTTCCCCAGGTCTACACCGCCTATAAGGAATCCCAGAGCATCTTGGATTATATTTCGCAGGTTTACGGCGCCGACAAAGTCCCCGAAATGCTCAAACGCATGGCCAACAACCAGTCGGCGGACGCGGTGATCAAGGCGCTCTTCGGGATCAGCGAGGACGAGCTTTACGACCGTTGGCATTTTTACATGCGCACCCAGGCTTGGTCCCGGATCCAAGGCATGCCCCAGCCCGAAAAATACGGCGAACCGCTCGAGGAGGGCATTGGGAAGTCCGCGGCCTCACCCGATGGCCATTGGGTGGCCACGCTCACGCAGGAGCACCTGGGACTGATCGACCCCTTGACCAAGGAAAAAAAGGGCCTGAAGGACGATCATTTCAACACCCGAGGCTCGGGCCTGGCCTGGTCGCCCGACAGCCAGTTCCTGGCCTACACGGTGACCCGGGAAGGGGAAAACCGCTTGGTCATCCTCAAGGTCCCGACCGGCCAGACCCGGGAACTCAAGTTCCCGAACCTGCCCTCGCTCTTCTCGCCCGCTTGGTCGATCGACCAGCGTTACCTGATCTTCTCGGGTTACGATTATTTCTCCACCGACCTTTACCGGCTCGAGATCGCCACGGGAAAACTGGACCGCCTCACCGAAAGCCAAGCCACCAAATCCTGGGCCCAATATGGCCCGGACGGCCAAGTGATTGACTTTCTCCAGGAAGAAGGGGGCAGCACTTCCATCGCCCAGATCAAGTTGGGGTCTGATGGCCTGCCCCAAGGCGAGTGCCAAACCCTGGCGGGGGACCTGGAGGGGGCCACCGCCCTGAGGGTGGCGGGTGACGGCCTTTATGTCGCCTCCAACCGGGACAAGAAAATCTTCAACTTGTACCGCCTGGACCCCACGGGGAAGGGCCTGACCCAATTGACCCACACCTTCACCGATGTCGTGAGCTTCTCCATTTCCCCCGACGGGGCTTCCTTTTACGTCAGCCTTTACCAAAAGGGGAAGGAATCGCTCTATCGCTTCAACCGGGGCAGCTTTGACCCGACGGCCGTGACCGGCCCGCCCGCCGCCTTTTTCCTGGGGAACCACTTTGACCAGGTAGCCCAGGTCATCCCGGCGGCCACCCTTCCCGCGAGCCTGGCCTTTCCCGATGGCAAGGCCCCCGGGGCCCCAACGACGGCCGGCTCGGTCAAGCCCGATCCGGTGACCCAGGTGGAGGTGGAACAAGCCACCAACTTGGTCCAGCTCCACTGGACGGTTTCCCAAAGGGATGACGCCCCGGTGGATGATTATCGGGTCTACCGGGCCACGGCCCCCGGGGCGCCCTTCGCCTTCGCGGGCAAAACCGCCAACGGCAACGACAATCGCTTCAACGATTTCGAGGTGGAGGCGGGGACCCATTATTTCTACTACGTGACCGCCGAGAACGCCGGGGGGGAAAGCGGGCCCTCGCCCGTGGTGGACGCCGTCCCCAAAACCCAAACCCATTCCTATGACTACGGCCTCAAGATCACGCCGGACATTTTGCTGTTCTTGGCCGGCTACGACAGTTCCTTCGGCTTCGTCGGTGGGGGAGTGGTGCAAATGAGCGACTACCTGGGCAACCACCGTTTTTCCCTGGCGGGCAATTCCATCCCCACGGTCCAGACCGGCCTTCAACTGGGTTACGAATTTTCCCAATGGCGAATCACGGTGGACTTCGACCTTTACTATTACCAAAACTTCCTGCAGATTTACGACCTGCAAAGCGGCAACTTGGTCAACCAATACCGGGACAACGAAAACGGGTTCGACCTGAACTTCACTTATCCCTTCGACACCTCTACGAGGTTGGAGTATG
>DATKNU010000172.1:0-2902 GCA_035541195.1 bacterium | reverse complement strand
CCTTTTTTATTAGGGGGCGGGCAGGGCCTTCAAGGAGACCGAGTAAGAAAGGCTGGTAAAAGGCGTTCCGCCGGTTCGAAGCTCGTTGCCCGCTTCCACCGCCGCCAAGTACCAATCGGGGGACAGATAGCCGCGCGCGGCCGCGTCCCGGGTGAAGGCCAAAATGTCCAGAGCCTTCACCGCGGTCACCGGCTGATCGGCCAAGTAAGCGATGTAGTTCCAACCGATGTTTCCTTCCCACAAGGTCCAGGATTTTCCACCCAAGGTGACCGGACCCACCCGGGTGCCCGCCGGGGGGACATCGCCCTGGTAATCCAACCAAATCATCAGTTCGGCGCCGCCCTTGAACCCTTGGGCGGTGGAAAGGCCGCGGCTGAACCAAACGTCATAAGCGGCGTCCCAGCTTCCGCTTTTCGAGGGTTTGAAGGCCCAGTCGCTGGTGACGGACGCCAATTGGGAAACCGGCAGGGGCAGCGCTGAACCGGGGCTCACCGACCCGAAATGGGAGCCATAGAAGATGAAGGGATAACTGGCGACTTCCGGCGCGCAGGCAAAGTTGTCCGAGTCCACCGTGAAGCTCCCGGTCCGATCGTCGATGGTCAGGCATTGCCGGCCGTCGCAAACCCCGGGGTTCCAATAATTGGTCCCGACCACGTAAGCGCCCACGGTGACGCTTCGGTTGCCGTCGCAGGTCTGGATCAGCCCGGCCTGGTTGGGGGACGGAATCGCCAGAAAAACCAAAAAAACCAAGAACCGCCGGCCTTGGGGAAAGGGGCGGGCAAAAAACCGCCGGGCTTTTGAGGACGCCATGGACACCTCCCGAATGAAATAAAACTTGCCGCATTATAAACCCGCGCGGTTCCGGTGGGCGAAACCGAATAATCGGATCGGATCGACCCGGCCCCTTATTGTATGATGGGGCGGCGGTACATCGAGACGGGGAGGGTTTCTTGCTGAATCCCGAACAAATCCAGTTGGCCTCCGGCGCGGTGCGCGAGCTCAGGGTCGCCCTTTCGAATTTTTTCCTTTATTCCTCCGAAAATGCCATGGTGGCCCAGTCCTTGGAGCGGTTCCTGTCCCACCTGCAAAAACTCTTCGCCACCCTGCCCGCCATCTCCTTGGGGGAATCCGAGGGCCGATTGCTGGTGGAAGGCACCCCCTTGGACGAGCGCTCGACGGGCTCCTTGAACCTGATCAAGGATTTGTTCCTCACCCAGAAAATCCACAGTTTGGCTTTCCTCAGGGGCCTGCAGGCTTCCGAGGTCAAGGTCCTTTTCGGCTATTTGAAGCCCAAGGCCCTGGCGCCGGGGCAAAGCTTGGCCCAGGCCCTGGCGGCCCAAAAACTGCCCCATTTGAAGCTCAACGAGAAGGTTTTCGTGGCCATCAAGGAAGGCGAAAAAGTCGTGTCGGGCGACGGCGGATTGGGAGCGGAAGCCCTGGGGGGCGAGGAAAACCTCCAGGAAGCGCTGGAAGCCCTCCAATATTTCCTCCAGATTTTCGCCCGCGTGAGGCCCGAGACCAACAAGAAGGAAGTCGGTCAGAAATTAATGGAGCACCTGGGGGATTGGCTCAAGGCCGAGGATCTTTTGGGGCTGGCGCCTTCCGCGCCGGCGGCCCAGGCCCAATGGCAGGATCTTTTGGGGGGCTTCCTGGCCTTGAAGAAAAACTTGGCGTCGGTGAAGGAACCGGGGCAAGTGAAGTCGGCCCAAATGAACCTGGAAGAGTTGTTGGGAAAATTGGTGCGGATGGGCGAGGGCCAAGGTTTGGCCGCGGGGGAACTGGGGGAGGCTTCCGCCGACCAGCCTTCGCTTTTCGAGATAGACCCGGTGATGGACCAGCTTCAAACCGGCCAATTAGAGGTTTTGGCCGATCCCCAGTCGGAAAACCAGGTGGGGGACGCGCTGCCGCGCCTGCAGGGCCTCCGGGACGAGGCCGCCTTTTTGGCGGTTTGGCGGGTCTTGTGGAAAAACATCTTCGCCGGCGATGAGGGAATACAGGGATTGGAACTTCGCCACTTGAACCGGCTTCAATGGGAAAAGATGCCCCGCGCCCTCCAACTGGAGGGGTTGCAGAACCTACGGCATTTCTTGTCGGGGGATCCCCGGGCTTCGGCTTACTTCGTGGCCCTTTCGTTGGTCCAAAACTGGCTTCCCCTGGAACTGGCCCATCCGGACTGGGTGGAAGTGGTGGCCATGACCGAATCCTTGGGGATCCTGGCCAAACGCCAGCCGCCGCTCTTTGCGCGGCAGGATGAGGCCGCCCGAATGACCCTTTCATCGGTTTTTTATCCCCCGGCGCTGGAAAGCCTTTACCAAGCCGAGGCCCTGCCCCCGGCGGAGGGGCTCAAGGTTCGCCTTTTTTCCACCCTTTCGTCCTTGACCGCGCCCTTCTTGATGGACAAGGTCCAGCGCCTGGCGCCGGACTCGGAAGACTGGCGAAAATCCGTCGATCTGCTGGCGCGCATGGAAGCGTCGGGGATCCCGGTCTATGAAAGATGGATCGGCCGCCACGACAGCCCAGAGGAATGGAAGGCGTTCCTCGGCATGTTCGACCGGGTTCCTTTCAGCCCCGGTTTGGCGGATTTTTTCGAGAAAAATTGGAACACATTCGCCCTGGAAACCCGGCTGAAACTCCTGGATTTGGTCGGCCGGTGGAAGCGCAGCGATTTCCATCCCCTGGCGCTCGAGCTTTTGCACGGCATTTCACCCGAATTGGCCTTGGCGTCCTTGCGGATTTTGCCGCAGGTCGCGATGGAAGGCGATTCCCGGCGGGTGATTTCGGAGCTCAAGAACTACGCCACGGATTCCCCGGCCCGGGAAGCTTTTTGGGTGGAGGCTTGCCGGACCCTGGGGGCGCTGGCCGAACCCTACGCGCTTTCGGACCTCATGGAATGGGCGGGGAA
>DATKNU010000171.1:0-4590 GCA_035541195.1 bacterium | reverse complement strand
GGGGGACATGGCTTTGGGCTTGGGACGTTACCTGCGGTTGACGGGTCTTTTCATGAAGAACTGCCTGGTGCGCGAGATGCAGTTCAAGACGAACTTCCTCGTGCGGCTCGTCACCGAATTCATGTGGCTCTTCATGCAGTTCATCTATATCGAGGTCATGTACGGCCAGACCGGGCAGATCGTGGGCTGGACCAAGTGGGACATGATCGTGCTGGTGGGCACCAACCACGTCATCACCCAGCTTTTCGAGGCGCTCTTTTACGACAACTGCACCAAGCTGGTGGACCAGATCCGCCAGGGGGACCTGGATTTCAACCTCATCAAGCCCATCAACACCCAGTTCCTGGTGTCGTTGCGCTATACCGATTACGCTTCCATCCTCAACAGCAGCCTGGGCCTGGGCGTGATCCTTTACGGCTTGCACCGCATGGGCGAGGGGGTCTCGCTGGGCGGGGCGCTGCTTTTCGCCGGGTTGGTGGTGAACGGCATCCTCATTTATTACGCCATCCTTTTCACCCTTTCGATTTGGACCTTTTGGATCGGGCGCTCCAACAACCTGATGGAGCTTTATTGGCAATTCGGCCAGTTTTCCCGTTACCCGGGCGACATTTATCCCTGGCTCCTGCGCCGCCTGCTCATGACCCTCATGCCCATGTTGGTCGTTGCCAATTTCCCCGCGGCCGTGTTGGTGCATAAATTGGCGGGCGGGTTGGCCCTCTATGGTTTTGGCTTGGGGCTGGCCTTCTTGGCCCTGACGGTTTGGGTCTGGAACCGGGGCCTGAAACGCTACCGCAGCGCCTCTTCCTAGAAGCTTAAGCGCGAGGAGCGCGGGGTTGGGATCTCGGGCGCTTTTAACCCCGAACGCGTAACTTCTAACTTGCGGGTTGGCGGGGGGCAACCCTACAATGGCGCCCATGCCAACCCCCCCGGCGCCGAGAGAAATCAAGGTCCATTACCGCAAGCGCACCGCCCTCTATATGATGGGCGGGGTGGTGGCGGTCCTCTCGCTCTTCTGCCTCTTCAACTCCAGCCTTTTCCAACAGATCGAAAGCAAGACCATCGACTTTCGGTTTGACGTGCGCGGCGTGCGCGCGCCCGAAGCGCCGATCCGCATCATCGCCATCGACGAGAAGAGCCTCAAGGAAGTGGGCCAATGGCCCTGGCCCCGGGCGGTGCACGCCCAATTGGTCCGCCAATTGAAGGCCGACGGCGTCAAGTGCGTGTTCTATGACGTGTTTTTCCCCGAGCCCGAACGCACCCAACAGCAGATGCTGGGGCAACTGGAAACCGTCTTGGATTCGGCCTTGGGCAAGAGTTCCAAGACCAAAACCAAGGTCATGGACGACATCAAGCGCTTCCAAGCCCAGGAAAACGGCGACGCCGAGTTCGCCAAGGCCATCAAGGAAACCGGCAACGTCTTTTTGCCCATGGACGCCATCTTCCACGAGGGCCAGGGCGACGAGGGCCGGGCGCCTGAATTCGACGCCTTGCATACCACCGAAGCCGGCCTTTTCAACCAATCCCTCGGGTCCTTCATCCAGGCCAAGTCACTGATCGTCTCCATCCCGGAGCTCCAGCAGAACGTGGAGGACTCGGGGCTCATCCTTTATTTGCCGGACCTCGACGGGATTTACCGTTATTTCCCCACGGCGGTGGCTTACCAGGGCAAGCTCATCCCCAATTTGTCCCTGCAGGTTTCCCGCTACCTCTTGGACGACGCCAAGGACCCGGTCAAGATTTCCGGCGGCAAATGGGCGCAGGTGGCGGGCCGCAAGCTGCCCACGCTGGACAACGGCTTCGCCTTGATCAACTATTGCGGCCCCCGCAAGACCATCACCACCTACTCGGCCAGCGACATCCTTTACGACCGCATCCCCCATGACGAGCTCAAGGACACGGTGGTGCTCATCGGCGCCACCGCCGAGGGCCTTTACGACCTTCGGCCCACGCCCTACACCAAGGCCTCGCCGGGGGTGGAGATCAACGCCAACATCATCGAGAACATCGTCAGCGGCAATTTCATCCGCCTGGCGCCGACTTATTGGAAGTACCTGTTGATCCTCATCATGGCGCTGGTCATGTGGTACCTGGTGCCGCGCTTCACGCCCACCCAGGGCATGGTCTGGTTCCTGATGGCCTTCGTGGCCTACATCGTGGTGGCCTGCCTGGCCTTCGCCTCGGGCCGCGTCATCATCAACATGACCTACCCCCTCTTGTCCTCACTTTTGACCTACCTGATCCTCACCACCTACAAGTTCCGCACCGAGGTCAAGCACAGCCGCTACATGAAGCAGATGTTCCAATCCATGGTGGCCCCCACGGTGGTCGAGGAAATCCTGAAGCTGCCCGAGGGCATCGCGCTGGGCGGCGAGGAAAAGAAGCTGACGGTCATGTTCTCCGACATCCGAGGCTTCACCACCTACTCGGAAAAGCACTCGCCGTCCGACGTGGTGGAGATCCTCAACGAATACCTGACCCAGATGACCAACATGATCTTCCAGACCGAGGGGACGCTGGACAAGTACATCGGCGACGCCATCATGGCCTTCTGGGGCGCCCCCACGGCCCAGCAGGACCACGCTTACCGGGCCTGCAGCACGGCCTTGGGGATGGTGGACCTCTTGGAGAACGTGCTGCATCCCAAGTGGGAATTGGAAGGCAAGGAAAAGCTCGAGATCGGCATCGGCCTCAACACCGGCGGCATGGTCGTGGGTTTCGTGGGCTCGGAGTCCATTAAAAATTACACGCTCATCGGCGACGCGGTGAACCTGGGAAGCCGTTTGGAGGGCACCACCAAGGAATACAAGGTTTCCATCATCATCAGCGAGACCACCTATGAGGATGTCAAGGCGGACATGCTTTGCCGCGAGCTGGACCTGATCCAGGTCAAGGGTAAGACCAAGCCCATCCGCATCTATGAGCTGGTGGACCACCGCTTGAGGGGGGCCGGCGAGAAGGAACTGCGGGTGCGCACCTTTGAGGCCGGTTTGGCCCATTACCGCGCCCGCCGTTTTGACGAGGCCGCCGCCGAATTCAAGAATTGCCTGCAGATGAACCCCAAGGACGGCCCCGCGGGCATTTTCCTGGAGCGTTGCCAACTATTAAAGAAGAACCCCCCTCCGGCGGATTGGGACGGGGTCTTCATCATGAAGACGAAATAGGGCCTAAAAAGCCCGGATTAAAAATTTGAGAAGTTCTTTATTTTTGGCCGGGAATATGCGACATTCATCCTGGTTTTGGCGCAGGTAAAAACTCCCAAGAAGGTTTCCATGCGATTGATTTCAGCTTTACTTCTGGCGTTGGGCGTCATTTTGGCCGCGGGTTCGGCCATGGCGAAAGTCTCCGAAACGGGGACCTTTATCTCCGTCACGGGAACGGTCACCATCAAGTCCCAATACGGGAAAAACAACCGATTGGCCCAGGCCGGTTCCACGGTCTCCCAGGGCGAGCGGGTCATCACCGACAAGGATTCCTCCGCGGTACTGCAGTTCTTTGACGGCTCCCAATTGACCATCAAGCCCGGCACCGACTTCTGGCTCTCCAAACTGCAGAAGCCTTCCGACAAGGACAAGATCCTCAAGTTTAAACTCTTGGCCGGCAACCTCTTGGCCAAAGTCACCAAGCTGGCCTCCACCAACTCGGCCTTCGAGGTCGAGGCGGGCGGCGTGGTTTGCGGCGTCCGGGGGACCGAATTCTCCATGAACTATGACCCCTCGACCAACAAGCTGACCCTGACGGTGCTGGAAGGCAGCGTCTTCTCCGACATCGGCGGCCATGTGGTGGCTTACGGCGCCGGCACCCAGATTGAGTTTGTGGACGGCAAATTCCAAGGCATCACGGGCGGCAACAGCGGCGTGCCCGGCGGTAAACCGGGCAACAACGACATCGTGCTGACCGACAAGACCTTGGGCGACCTGCAACAGACCTTGGGCAACGTCATCACCGTGAACGGCGACAACGTCTTCACCGACCCGGCGGTCGGCGGCTCCAACAGCCTGGTCATCCGCGCGGACGTGCCCAGCCAGGAAGTGCAGAAGACGGTGAACGTCATCTTGAATGTCTCGGGTCCTGAAGGAGGCCTTCTGCCATGAGCAAGCACGCCATGATCAAATCATTGGTTTTGTCCATCGCCCTTTTTTCGGGCCTGGGTTCGGCCCGGGCCGATTCCTCGGGCTACTTGAGCTTGGGTTTGCGCTATGACGGCTGGGCCACGACCAACACGCTTTTGCCGATCAACGGGGCCGAGTTCTCCGTGCCTTTCTCCACGAAATTCAAGCTGGACGACAACATCGGCTTTTTCGCCCAGGCTAATTTCATGGCCGCCAACTATACGGGCGAGACGGGCAGTTCGTTGGCTTACACCTACAACCCCTCGAATTTCTCCGATTCGGTCATCGGGACGGACATCCACTTCGACAGCTTCGGCCTGTCCTCGCTGTTGGACGTCTCGGTGAACCTGCCCTCGGGCAACCAGGATTGGGAAACCAACCAAGTGGGCGCCAATATCCCCACCCAATTCATCGACAGCCGCTACCGGGGCCGGGGCTTGGGTTTCAACGCCATGTATGCCTTGGCCATCCCCTCGGGCGG
>DATKNU010000170.1:0-5523 GCA_035541195.1 bacterium | reverse complement strand
AGGCGGTGAAGGGATTCTTGAAAAACGGTGATTAATTCTATACGTACAAACAGAGTTTGAAAAAATAATATAGGGAGGAGTTCCGATGTTATTTTCTATATTCGCCATCATTTTATTTTTGTTTTCTGTTGTTGAATCTTTTTTTTCTATTAAGTTGGCAACGATTATTTTTGTTTTGGCGGAATATTTTGCTTTTATCTTTTTGCTTCTCGGCAATCAGCTTGTAAAGCCTCGGAGAGAAGTTTTAAGAGCAATGTCCACCTTTGCGACTTTCGACAATGATGAACTTCACATTGTCCGAAAGTATTTTTTGTATATCCGCTATACATTTGCTGGTCGAGATTTCTCGTGGGGTTTAAATTGCTTTCGCTTAACCGGAATTTTTTGGGCCATTTTTGATTTTTGTAAGGGCTATTATTGGGTCGGTGGTGCCATTGCAATCTTTTACCTTTTGGCGTCTGGTCTCATCGTCATTTTGGATCCCTATACTTATTACTCGATAGAAACAAAAAAAGGTAATAAGTTTGCCATGCGACAGTTGGAGGTGATTAAAAGGGCGCAAGAAAAGATAGAACAGTACTCTTAAAACTGAGTTTTAAAAATTTTTTTATATGTTGGAAGCGACTTTGACTTTATTTCAAGTGCGCGTGCAAAAGGAAGACTTCTTCTTTCGTCAAGAAGCGCCACTTGCCCGATTCCACGTTCAGCTTCAACCCGCCGATTTGGATCCGCTTTAGCTCCAGCACCTTCAGCGGGGTCTTGAATTTCTTGTCCTTCAGGGCCCCGAACATGCGCCGGATATGGCGGTTCTTGCCCTCGTCCAGTTCCACCTCCAGCTTGGTCTTGGGCCCCGCGCCGCCGGTGATTTCCACGTGCACGGCCCTCAGTTTCCCCTCGGCGGTTTGAATGCCGGTCATGGCCTGCTTGATATGCTCGGGCGTGACATGGCCCCTGACCCAAACCTCATAAATCTTGTGGCTGCCCCGGGGGCGGGAAAGCTGGTCGTTCAATTGGCTGTTCTGGGTGAAAAGGAGCAGGCCCTTGGAATCAAGGTCCAGGCGTCCGACCGGCATCCATCCTTCCGTGAAGGCCCATTCGGGCAGGAGCTCATAAACGGTTTTTTGGCCGTCCTGGCCCACGCGGCTGACCAGATAGCCCTTGGGCTTGTTGAGCATCAGGACCGGGGTAGGGTTTTCCATGGGATCAGCGCTTCTGGAGCAGGGCTTCCTCGAAGACCCCGCCCAAACGCTTGATGCCTTCCTGGATCTTCTCCTCGCCCACGGCGCAAAAAGCCATGCGCAGGGTGTTCAGGCCCTGGTTCTCGCCCGGGTAAAAGGCCGTGCCCACCACATAAGCCACGCCCGCGGCCACGGCTTTTTCGAACAATTCCACGGTGTTCATGCCCTCGGGCAGGGAAGCCCAGATGAAAAATCCGCCCAGGGGCCGGTTGTAACGCACGGCCTTGGGGAAATGCCGGTCAATGGCCGACAGCATGACGTCCCGGCGGCTTTGGTAGGTGCGGATGAGTTTGTCCAGGTGTTCCCTCAAATGCCCGCCCTTGAAGAATTCCGCCGCGATCGCTTGGGACAAGACGTCCGTGCAGACGTCGGTGGTCTCCTTGGCCATGGCCATGCGGGCAATCAGCTCGGGATCGGCGCAGACCCAGCCCAGGCGCATGCCCGGCGAGGCGATCTTGCTGAAGCTTCCCAAATAAATGACCCGGCCGTCGGTGTCGAAGGACTTGAGGGGCTTGATGGTTTGGCCCGTGAAGTTAAGCTCGCCATAGGGGTTGTCTTCCACCACGATCACATGGTGCTTACGGGCCACTTCCATCAGCCGCGCCCGTTGTTCATTGGGGAGGGTGGAACCTGCCGGGTTTTGGAAGGTGGGGATGGTGTAAAGTAGTTTGGGCTTCCTCGCCGCGCGGGACAGCGCCTCGTCCACTTCTTGGGGGTCGAGGCCCTGTTCGCCGCAAGCCACGGGCAGGAACTCGGCTTGGAAATTACGGAAGGACAAAAGGCCCCCCAGGTAGCTGGGGCTTTCCACCATCACGCCCTCGCCGGGATTGAGCAAGGTCAGGCCGGTCAGGAAAAGGCCCTGCTGGCTGCCGGTGGTGATGAGGATGTTTTCCGCCGTGCAGTCGATGCCCTGGGCCTTCAGGTAAGCGGCCACCTGCTCACGCAGGGGCATCCAGCCGGGGGTTTCGCCGTATTGAAGGGACAGTTTTCCCTGTTCCTTGATGACCCGGGTGGCGAGCTCGGCCAAAAGATCCTTGGGGAAAAGGTCGGCGTCGGGCGTTCCGCCGGCGAAGGAAATGACTTGGGAATTCTGCACCAGCTTCAACAGCGCGCGGATGATGGAGGGCTTCATCCGGTTGGATGAATTGGAAAAAAGCGATTGGTAATCCATGGCGCCCTCCTGGGGTGTGGCCGGCCGGGCCGGGGGTTTGATAATAGTGGAAAAGGGCGGGAAAAAAAGCCCCTTGGCAGGGGGAAAATTAAGCGGTGAAACCCGCCAGGATCTTGTCCGCCGCCGATTGGCCCCCCGCCACGCAATCCGGGATGCCCACGCCCGTGAAGCCGTTGCCGGCCAGGAAGAGCCCCGGGGTCTCGGAGGCCTTCTGGAGGACGCGGGCGGCCAGGCTCAAATGGCCGGGCCTGAAGTGGGACATGGCTTTTTCATAAAAGGCCAAGTGCGTGAAAAGCGGCGGGGACTTCAAGCCCAGGATGGGTTTCAATTCCGCCAGCACCCTTTGAATCGCGGCCCCTTCGCCTTCGGCTTTCAAGATTTGGGCGCCTGGGGCGCCCAGGAAGGCGCGGATCAAGACTTTTCCCGAGGGGGCCCGATGGTCGAATTTTTGGCTGGAGAAGGTGCAACCCAACAGGATCTTGTTTTCCCTCTCGGGCACCACAAAGCCAAAGCCGTTGAGGGGATGCCCCACCCCTTCCCGGGGGAAAGCCAGGTTCAAGGTGGCGGAGTCGTGGGCGGGGATCCCGGAGAGCAACTTGTCCCACTCGCTGTCCAGGTGGCCGATCAAGGGTTTCATGGCATGGGGCGGCAAGGCCAGGACCAGGGCGTCGGCTTCCAAGGTCCCGTCGCCCAGGCGGAGGGTCCATTGGTCCAAGTCCTTGCGCTGGATGGATTCGACCCGGGTCTTTAGCTTCAACGCGCCCGGGGGAAGGGACGCCGTCAAGGCCTGGATGAGGCTTCCCATGCCCTTTTGGAAACTGACAAAAAGCGAGTAGCGGGCGCCGGAAGTCTGCGAGGCGAGGGGCCGGGAAGCCAAGGCTTTTACCAGGGATCCCTGGGTCCGTTCCATCTCCTTGAAGCGGGGAAAGGCGGCCGACAAGCTCAAATCGTCCGGGTCGGCGTTGTAGACCCCGCCCAAGAGCGGCTGGGCTAGCCTTTCAAAAACTTCCCGGCCCAGGCGCCGGCGCACGAAGGCGCCCGCGCTCTCGTCCTGCGGGTCCCGGCGCCGGGGGACCCAGGGTTCCATCAAGGCCCTCAGTTTCCCCCAAGGCGACAGGAGCGGCGAGGCCAAAAGCGGCCGCCAGCGGGCGGGGGCCATGAGGGTGAATCCCTCGGGGATGGGATGGAGCTTGTTTCCTTTTAGGATGAAGGATTGTTTGAGGTCCGGATTGGTCCTGAGGAACTGGCCTTCCAAGCCCAACTCCTTGGCCAGTTCCAGGGCCGCCGGTTTGTCGGTAATGAAGGACTCGGCGCCTTCTTCCATCAGGAAGCCGTCCCGCTCGACGGTGCTGAGCACCCCGCCGGCCCTGGGCCCGGCTTCCAGGATTTGAAGGTCCAGCGCCAGGCCCTTTTCCCGGACCCCTTTTAAAAGCCGGTGGGCGCAAGCCAGCGAGCTGACGCCCGCTCCCACGATGACGACGCGAAGGCGCTTCAAGCCTGGGCCTCTTCCACCAGCGAGGCCAGCATGGCGATGAAGGCCGGGTGCAGGCCCGCGGTCTTGGCCCGCACCATGTGCAGGGCCTTCCACTTGGCCTTTTCCTGGGCCAGGGTGTCGATGTCGTAAAGCACTTCCACGTGGTCCACCAAGAAACCGATGGGAGCCACCACGCAGGCCGCCAGGGTCTCGTAGGTGCGCCGCTCGATGAAGTCGCCCAGGTCCGGTTCCAGCCAGGGATCCTCGGGGCGGCCGCTGCGGCTGGTGAAGGCGGTTTGGTAATAGGGGATGCCCGCTTTTTGGGCGACGAGCTGGGCGGTTTCCTCGAACTGCCTGGAATAGGGGGACTTCATGGCCATGGCCCGGGGGATGCTGTGGGTGGTGAAGATGAGCTCGGCGCGGTGGCGGGCTTTTTCCTCGGGGGTCAATTGGGCGTAGGCTTCCTTCACATGGTCGGCCATGGCCTGGATGAAACCCGGGCGGGTGTGCCATTCGGGCGCGTAGGTGACGTGAAAATCGGGAAAGCCCTGGGCCTTTAGGCTCTCTCGGGCCTGTTCCACCTTCTCGACGTACTTGTCGAAGGAGGCGGGGCTGCGGTGGGGCGCCATGACGATGGCGAAAATATTCAGTTTTCCCTGACGCACCAAAAAGCCCAGGCTGTCAGCGACGCGGGGCTTCGCGTGGGCGAAACCGGTGACAACGGGGAGCGGCAGGCCCCGGGCCGCCAAGAGTTGTTCCAAGGCCTCGGCTTGCTCGTGGGTCAGGCGGTTGTAGGGGGAGACGCCGCCGATCTGTTCATATTGCTTGGCGACTTTTTGCAGGCGCTCCTCGGGCACGCCCCGGCCTTCCACCACGTCCCGCAAAAAAGGCATGACATCGGCGGGTTTTTCCGGGCCGCCGAATCCGATGAGCAGAACCGCGTCGAAGGGTGTTTTCAAGAAAGGGGTTCCATTTTTTAAATTTGGGGGGCCGGCCGGAAATGCTTCACCGTCTCGATCATCGCCCTGACGTTTTCCATCGGCGTCTTGGGCAAAATGCCGTGTCCCAAGTTGAAGATATGGCCCGGGCGGCCACCGGCCAAGCGGAGCACCTTCTCGGTCTCCCGCTTCACGGTGGCCGGGTCAGTTAACAGCACCTCGGGGTTCAAATTACCCTGTACCGCCAGGCCTTCCAACTGTTTCCAAGCCTCGTCCAAGGGCAGGCGCCAATCCACCCCCGCCACGGTGGCGCCGCTTTCCCTTATATAAGGATAAAAGGGGGCGGTTTGGGTGCCGAAATAAATGACCGGGACCTCGGCGGGCAGGCCGGCGATGAGGCGCTTTAAGTGGGGCAGAACCAGGTTTTGGAACTCTTGCGGGGACAGGAGGCCCACCCAGGAATCGAACAATTGCAGGGCCTGGGCGCCCGAGGCGGCTTGGGCGTTTAAGTAAGAGGCGGTGGCCACGACCAGCTTTTCCATGAGGGCGTGCCAGGTTTTTTCGTCCTTCAGCAAGGCCTTCACCCTCAGGTAATCCTTGGAGCCGCCGCCCTCTATTAAATAAGAAGCCAAGGTGAAGGGCGCGCCCGCGAAACCAATCAGGGGGATCTCGGGTTTCAGCTTTGAGCGGATCAAGGAGACG
>DATKNU010000169.1:0-3010 GCA_035541195.1 bacterium | reverse complement strand
TGGCCGCTTCCATGGGCGCGGTGGCCATCTTCATCATCGTCATCCTGGCCTTGGCCGGGCTGGGGCTCGCGGTCGTGAACGCCTTGAAAGGCAGTCCCTGGGGGGTCTTCTCCATCGCCATGACCATTCCCATCGCGCTTTTGGTGGGGTTCTGGATGCGCAAGGGGCCCCAGGCCATCGGCCCCGCCAGCGCCGTGGGGGTGATTCTCGTCACCCTGGCGGTGGTCTTTGGCAACCAGGTCGCGGCTTCCTCCCTAGCCCCCTTCTTTACCCTCACCGGCGGTGGGGTCATCTGGGCTCTGGCCCTCTACGGCTTTATCGCGGCGGTTCTGCCCGTGTGGATGCTCCTGACCCCCCGAGACTATCTGAGCTCTTATATGAAGGTGGGCACCATCGCGGGGTTGGTGGTGGGCATCATCCTGGTCCACCCCAACCTCCAGATGCCGGCCTTCAGCCAATACATGGGCGGGGGCGGCCCCATCATCCCCGGCAAGCTCTTCCCCTTCGTCTTCATCACCATCGCTTGCGGGGCCATCTCGGGCTTCCACGCCCTGGTCTCCTCCGGCACGACGCCGAAGATGCTGGATAAGGAATCCGACGCCCGCATGATCGGTTACGGTTCCATGCTGATGGAGGGGCTGGTGGGCATCGTGGCGCTCCTCTCCACTTCCGCCCTCTTTCCCGCCGATTACTTCGCCATCAACCTTTCCCCGGAAAAGTTCGCGGCCCTGGGGCTTACCCCCGTCAACCTCCAGCACTTGTCCGAGGCCGTGGGCGAGAACGTGGCGGGGCGGCCCGGCGGGGCCGTTTCGCTGGCCTTGGGGTTTGCGCAGATTTTCAGCGGCTTTCCGGGGTTGGAGAGCCTGATGGGCTACTTCTACCACTTCATGATCATGTTCGAGGCGCTTTTCATCCTGACGACCATTGACGCCGGCACCCGCGTGGCGCGATTCCTGTTCCAGGAGTTCATTGGCAAGGCGTGGAAGGAATTCGAGAACCCCAACTGGCTTCCGGGGACCCTCATCTCCACCGGCCTGGTGGTCTTCTTCTGGGCTTACCTCATCCTGGCCGGGACGGTCTCCACCATCTGGCCCATGTTCGGCACCGCCAACCAGCTTCTGGCTTCCATCGCCCTTTGCGCCGCCACCAGCGCCATCATCAACTCTGGCCGGGCCCGCTACGCCTGGGTGACCTTTCTGCCCATGCTCTTCGTGGCGGTCACGACCCTGACGGCCTGTTACCTTAATATCTCGGATAATTTCCTGCCCATGACGGCCAACCCCGCCAAAGCCTTCCAGGGCTGGATGGACATCGCCTTCACAGTGGTCATCATGGCCTGCGCGGTGGTGGTGCTGTGGGAATCCTTCGCCCGCTGGTACCACATCCTCATCCTCAAGAAACATCCCAAGGCCGTCCGCGACGCCTCACACAAGGGACATGAGTTGCCCGAATACGGCTGTTGTTAAACAAATCTTTAACCACCAAGTCACCAAGGGCACCAAGAACAGCTTTACCCTTAATGTTTTAAACAAATCGTTTGTTCGTTTTGTCTTTCTTGGTGACCTTGGTGGTTCAAATGGCTTTTGTCTCTTTACTTTTCTTCTGAATTTTTCTGCTCGCCCCTTTCTATTTCGGTTTTGCTCCCCCTAAACTAAACCCATGTTTTAATTTCATTCCTCTCGGGGGTTATTCCGTGAACAAGGACAAGGGCGACTTTACGACAGGCCGGCGCATGCTTTGGATCACCTGCCTGGCCCTCATCATCGGCGGGGTCTGCTCCTTCGTGGCCCTGGGCCTGCTTCGCCTCATCGGTTTGTTCACCAACCTGTTCTTCTTCCAGCGCCTTTCCTCCTCCTTTGCCTCCCCCGCCGACAGCCACCTGGGGCTTTGGATCATCCTCGTGCCCGTGGCGGGCGGCGCCCTCATCGGCCTCATGGCCCGCTTCGGGTCGGACCGCATCCGTGGCCACGGCATCCCCGAGGCGCTGGAGGCCATCCTCTTCGGCAAGAGCAAGATGTCCCTGAAGGTCGCCCTCCTGAAGCCCCTGTCCGCCGCCATTTCCATCGGCTCGGGCGGCCCCTTCGGCGCGGAGGGTCCCATCATCATGACCGGCGGGGCCTTCGGCTCCCTGCTGGCCCAGGCCTTCCACCTGACGGCCTCCGAGCGCAAGACCCTGCTGGTGGCGGGCGCCTGCGCCGGCATGTCGGCGGTCTTCTTTTCCCCCATCGCCGCCACCCTCTTGGCGGTGGAACTCCTGCTTTTCGAGATGAAACCCCGCAGCCTGGTGCCCGTGGCGGCGGCCAGCGCGGCGGCGGCCATCCTGCGGCCTTACCTCTTGGGGCCGGGCCCCCTTTTCCCCGTCCCGGTCCACCCCATCCTCCCCCTGCGGGGGCTCCTTTTCGCCGTGGCCTGCGGCCTTATCGCCGGGCTGGCCTCGGCCCTCCTGACCAAGCTGGTTTACCTTTGGGAGGACTTCTTCCAGAAACTGCCCTTCCACTGGGCCTGGTTCCCCGCCATCGGTGGGCTGGCCGTGGGAATCGGGGGCTACTTCCAGCCCCGCACCCTGGGGGTGGGCTATGACCTGATCGGGGGCTTCCTGGCGGGCAACATCCCCAATGCCCAAGCCGCCCTGCTGGTCCTGGTCAAGGCCCTCATCTGGGCCTTCGCCCTGGGTTCGGGCACCTCCGGGGGCGTGCTGGCCCCCCTGCTCATCATCGGGGGCGGGTTGGGTGTGGCCGAAGGCGCCTTCTTTCCCGCCGAGGGGGGAGCGGGGGTTTGGCCCCTCATCAGCATGGCCGCCATGCTGGGCGGCGTCATGCGGGTGCCCTTCACGGCCCTGGCCTTCGCCCTGGAGCTGACCCATGACACGAACGTCCTCTTGCCCCTTCTCATCGCCTCCGTCGCGGCTTACGCCACCACGGTCTTGACCATGAAACGCTCCATCCTGACGGAGAAGGTGGCGCGGCGGGGCTTCCATGTGCTCCGGGAATACGCGGTGGACCTGCTGGAG
>DATKNU010000168.1:0-19950 GCA_035541195.1 bacterium | reverse complement strand
CATGACGGCGGCGCCACTTGGGCGGACGCCTTCGAAAGGGACGCCGACGTTTATTTGACGGGCCCCGATTGCTCCTCGATGATTTCCACCGCCCCGCCGAAGATCCATCCCTTGGATCCGCCCGCTTCGCTCTTGAGGTTCCTCCAGCCATGACCCGACCCGCGCTCACGCTTCCCGTATTCCTGGTCGCCCTGGCCTTGACCCCCGCGCTCCATGCCGAGCGCCTCATGGACAGCATGGACGCCCTGACTTCCGCTTGGTCCGCCACCCAAACCCAATGGACCCGGGGCGACTTCAAGGATCTGCTCCCCAACGCCCAAAAAGCGGTTCAATTGGCCCAGGATCGCTTCGGCCCCCTCCATCCCTCGGTGGTTCCCTATTTCAATAACTTGGCGGTGGTGGACGAGACCTTGGCCCTCTATCCCGAGGCCGAATCCAATTTCCGTTGGGGCTTGGCCTTGGGGGAGAAGGCCCTGGGCCCCAACGATCCTTCCTTGGCGGATTCCTTGGTCCCCTTGGCCCGGCTCTTGGACCAACTGGGCCGTTTTGAGGAAGCGGGCCTAACGCTTCAAAGGGCCCTGGCGCTCCAAAAGGCCGGCGGGGAAAAATCGGCCCCCGAGGAGGCCCAGGCCCTGGAGTTGGCCGCCGACATTCAGGCGCACCAAGGATCCCTGGATCCGGCGGTGGAGGACTTGAAGCAAGCCCTGGCCCTGCCGGGAATCAGCTCTCTTCCGCTCGAGGCGGGACTTTTAACGCATTTGGGAAAACTGGAAAGCGCCCAGAAGGACTGGAAGGACGCCGAAACACACTTGCAAAAGGCCTTGGCCCTCAACCAAAAAAACAACGTCCCGGGATCCATCACCATCGCCGACAGTCTTCAGGCCTTGGCGGACTTCTACCAACTTTCGGGGGACCCGGTGAAGGCCCGGGATTTTGCCGCAAAGGCCCTGGACCTGGATCTTCATTTCATCGGCCCCGAAGATACCTACGCCAATATCCCCTACCATCAAAGGGGCGCGGAAGCCTATGGCGCCCTGGGCCGCTGGAAGGACGCCCAAGGGCTCTATCAGCGCATTCTCGCCATCAAAACCCAGGTTTACGGCCCGCTTCATCCCGAAGTGGCCCTCACTCTTGAGAATCTGGCCGACACCTCGCTCAAACTGGGGGAAGAAGACGCGGCGCGCAAGGACTTGGGCCAGGCCCTTTTGATCCTTCGAAAGTATTTCGCCCCGGATCACCCCCTGATCCGGGACGCCCAAAAAAGGCTTTCATCGCTCACCCAGCCTTAGGACCCCTGACAAAAACCGATTCGATCCAAGTCCATCCCGGTTAAGCGCCTTTGGATTTTTGGGGGGCCGCTTAAGGCCGCCGCTCGAAACGCTTTTCCAAATCACTTCCCTTGCGGGCGAAAAAAAGGATGCCCCCGACAGGCGGTATTCGAGTCAGCAACCGATAATTCGACGCGACTTGGGCCAAGACCGGATTGGAAGCCGCCGCTCTCCGTGATTCCACCCGGTTGAAAAGGAAAAGATCGGGCGGATGACGGCGTAAATCCTCCGCCACCCGCGCGCTCAAGGTCTCGGCCAGGGGACCCCGGATCAAGGGATCGCAGGCCAGGACCCCGCTGGGCGCTTCCCGTTGGGTCAAATAATAAAGCTGGGTTTCATCGCCCCACTCGTAAAAGGTTTCCTTGGGTTTTAAAACATCCTGGAGATTCCGGGCCAAATTGTAGCTTTCCACCGCCGCCTCGCCGGCCTTGATGCGCGACCAATCCGCCGCCCACTTTTGGTAAAGGGGCCATTCCCGGCAAAAGGCGAAAGCCAGGATCAAAAACGCCGGGGCCCAAACCAAGCGCCGGTTGAAAGTTTCGATCCAACGGCCCAATTCCCAAAGGCCCCAGGCGGCGCCCGCCACCAAGGGCGGCAACCAGCATTGATAGGAGGGGGGCGAAAAAGAAGCGCAGCTGGTTTCCATCAAAACCCAAACACCATAAGCGCCCAAAAGAAGCCAGCTTCGGGCTTGGGCTTGAAAGGCCAAACAGGCGCCCAAGAAGGCCGCCAGGCCTAGGGGAACCACCAGGCCCAAGGCCGGGGTGTAAAAAGCCGCCCCGGCGTTTGATTGCGCCAATTGAAAAATGGGGTAAACGAAGACATCCGAGGTGAATTCCCCGCCCCGGCCCGTGGAGGCGAAATAAATGAAAATTAAAAACCAAAGGGCCGCCGGCAGGGCCAAGAGCCAGAAGGAACCCTTCCGGTCCCGCCGGGCTTTTTTTTCACCGCTTGCGCCCCAAAGCGCCAAGGCCCACAAAGGGGCCAGCCCTAAAACCGAAACCTTATACAGCGAGGCCACCGCCAGGAAAAAACCGGCCCACCCCCGCGGCTTCCAGTCCTCCGGCGTCTTTTTCGCCCGCAAGAGCCAAAAAAAAGCCCAGGCGAGGAAAAGGTTGGCGAAGGTTTCGGCGAAAGGCTGGTTGGCCCAAAGCCCCGGGTCGCCCGAGACCAAGGTCCAAAGCCCGGCGGCGACGCACCCGGCTCCCAGTCCCCCATAGGCCCAGCCGGCCAATCCCAAAGCGATGAGCAGCCCCCCCGCCAACCCGAGGTTCAAAAGAAAGATCGAATAGGGGCCATATCCCCCCAAGGCTTCCGCCAAAGCGTAGGAAAAGGCGAAAGCCGGGGGATGAAAATCCCAAAGGTCCGAATAAAGCCATCGCCCCTGCCACAAGCCATGGCCGATCAAGGCCTCGGTGGTGATGACGGGCTGTTGGGGTTCCCAATAGGTATGGAAACGTTCCGCCCCCAAAAGGAGGGCCAGCGCCCCGAGCCCCAGGGCGATCGCCCAAGGATGAAGGTTCTTGGGCCTCACGATTTCCCTTTCCGCCGGGGGGAAGCCGGCTTGGCCCCGTCGTTCCAATCCACTTCCTTCCATTTCACCGGGGCGAAACCCAAAAGTTTGGCGCAATCCACGAAATCTGGGGGAGGCGGCGCGAAAAAGGACAGCGGCTTTTTACTCCGGGGATGTTTGAAGGACAACCGGAAGGCGTGGAGCATTTGACGGGGGGCCAAGGGCGAAGGGCTGCCGTAAACCCGATCGCCCAAGATCGGATGCTGGATGAATTGTAGGTGGACCCGGATCTGGTGGGTGCGGCCCGTCTCCAGCTTGAAGAGCATGAGACTGGCCTGTGCTTGGGCTTGAAGCGACTGAAAGTGGGTGACGGCCGGTTTGCCGCTGTCGGGTTGAACGCTCATTTTATTGCGGGCCGCCGTGTGCCGGCCCAGGGGCGCGTCGACTTTCCCCCGCCCCTCCAAGGCGCCCTTGACCAACCCCAGGTAAATGCGGCTCAAGTAACGGCTTTTTAATTCCCGCACCAACCCCTTGAAAGCCAAATCCGACTTGGCCACCGCCAAAAGGCCCGAGGTATCCTTGTCCAAGCGGTGTACCAGTCCGGGCCGGTTGACCCCGCCCACGCCTTGGATCTTGGGGCAATGGGCCAAAAGGGCGTTGATCAGGGTGTGGTCCGGATTGCCGGCCCCGGGATGCACCACCAGCCCGGCGGGTTTGTCGAGGACCAGCAAATCCTCGTCCTCGAAAAGCACGTCCAATTTCAAGGCCTGGGCCGGAAGATGGCTGGGGGCGGGCTCGGGCAGGACCACCCGGAAGGATTGGCCCACGCTCACCAAAAGCTTGGCCTTCAGGGACTTCACGGGCGTCGTGGGAATGACGTGGCCCGACTCGATCAATTTCTGGATCCGGGCCCGGGAAAGGTCCTTCAATTGGGCCGCCAGGAAAACGTCCAGGCGTTGGCCGCCCCAAGGGTCGGCCACGGTCAAAAGCCTTTCGGGATTTTTCGGGGAAGAAGCCATGGCTTTGAATTATAGAGGAATTTGGCCTTCAGGCCGCCTTTTTCGGGCCCCGCCAAAGGATCCAAACCATCGCGGCCAGGGAAAGGACCACCAGAAGGGCGCTCACCGCCTGGGAAGCCGAGACGAAATAAATCAGGTAGCGTTTGTCCCAATCCCTGCGCCAATACTCAATCCCAAACCTCAGGATCCCATAAGTCAGGCCATAGGCGCTGAGGGTCAGCCAAGGATATTTCAGGGTATGGCGCCTCACCCACCAAAGCGCGGCGAAGAGCGCCAGGTCCCCATAAAGTTCCCAAAGCTGCGTGGGCAAATGGGGCGCCCCGTCGCCGATCCCGGGAAAAACCACCCCATGTTTCTCGTCCACGATTCCATAACAACAGCCGTTGAGAAAACAGCCCATGCGCCCGATGGCCTGGCCCAAGGAAACATAGGGGGCCAACAGGTCCGCCGAATAGGCCAAGGGCCAGCGGTTGCGTTTGAACCAAAGGACCCCGGCCAAGGCGCCCCCGAAAAGGCCCCCGTAAAAAACCAATCCCCCTTGCCAGACGAAGAGAACCTCCCACCAATGGCCGACGAACTCGGGGTAATTTTCCACGGCGTAAAAGAGGCGGGCCCCCGCGATGGAGGCCAAAATCACCCAAACGGCCAAGTCATAAGTCCTTTGGAAGGCTTCCTGGCGGGCCAAATGGATCCGCGGGGCGATATAAAGGCCCGCGTCCCGGGCGAAGAGGGTGATGCTGATCCCGAGGGCCAGGGCCAGGCAAAATCCGTAAGAATAAAGTTGGATCGGCCCCACCCCATAGCCGAACAGATGAAAGGTGCCGAACGAGTAGAGAATGGGATGCAAAGGGGTTCCTTCCGCCTGCTTCAGTTTTCGGATTGGCGCTTTCGAAAAAAATCAAGGATCAAAAGGCCAAGCCCGATGGTGATGGCCGAGTCGGCCAAGTTGAAGACCGGCCAACGGTATTGTCGGATTCCCACGTCGATAAAATCAACGACCTTTCCCAGCCAAAGCCGGTCGGTGAAATTGCCCAAGGCCCCGCCCCAAATAAGGCCCAAGGCCACCCGGACGGCCTTGGCCTCGGGGGGCAAAAACCGTTGGTAGGCGTAAACCAAGAGGGAGGCGCCCAGGGTGACCAAGATAAAAAAGGGGGCGCGCCAAATCGCCGGGGCCGAAGCCAAAAATCCGAAAGCCGCCCCCGGGTTTTGGACGTAAGTCAGCTCGAGGAAGTTTCCGATCAGGGGCCAGGATTGGCCCAACCGCATGCCATGGGCCACCAGGGCCTTGGACCCCTGGTCCAGCAAGAATAGGATCCAGGCCACCCGGCGCAGGGTCATGGGGTCTTGGCCTTGGGCTTGGGCTCCAGGAAAAGGAACTCATAAATCAGCAACAAGATCCCCAACGAGATGCAGGTATCGGCCAGGTTGAACACGTACCAACGGTATTGCTGGTACCCCATGTCGATGAAATCCACCACCTTGCCGTAAAAAAGCCGGTCGGCGAAATTGCCCATGGCGCCGCCCCAAATGAGGCCCAAGGCCACCCGGGACAGGATTTTCCCCTCCGGGATGAGGCGCTGATAAGCGTAAACGATGATGCCCGCCACCGCCGTGATGCTGATGAAAAAAGGCCCCCGCCAGACGGGGTTCAGGTTGCCCAAGAGCCCGAAGGCCGTGCCGGGATTCTGGGTGTAGGTCAAGCAGATGAAATCAAAGACCAGGGGAACAGGCACATTGAGCGTCAGGCTGTGCAAAACCAAGAATTTCGTCGCCTGGTCCAGCGCCAGCACCAAGAGCGAGACCCCGATCAGGATCATGCGGCGGGGCCGGGGACGGCTTGGCGGACCACCGGGCCGCAGCGGTGGCAAATCTCGGGGTTTTGGGCGTCCATTTGGGAAGCCTCATAGTAGTTCCAGCACCGGGCGCACTTGGTCCCGGCGGTTTTACGGGCCAAAGTCCTCAACTTCAACCGGCCTTCCTCGGCTTCTTGGGCCTCGGCCGGCGCCGCGCCTTCCTTCAAGGTCACTTGGGCGACGAGGAAATAATAACGCAGATTTTCCGAGTGCTTGGCCAGGCGCTCCTTAAGCTTCTCATTCCCCACATAGAGGTCCACTTCCGCTTCCAGGGAGCTTCCAATGGCCTTGGACTGCCTTAAGGCCTCCAAGGATTTCAGAACGGCCTTTTTGGCCGCGAAGAGGTCTTCCCATTCCCGGGACAGGGCCTCGTCCAAACCGGATTCCCATTTGGGCCAAGCCGCCTGAAAGACGCTTTTTTCCCGTTCGGATTTAAACCCTTCGGGCAGGGATTGCCAAATCTCCTCGGACGTGAAGGAAAGGATGGGCGCCACCGCCACCACGAAGCCTTTCAGAAGGTCGTAAAGCACCGTCTGGGCGGCCCGACGCCCTGGGGATCCGGCCTCAAAGGTGTAAAGACGGTCCTTCAAGATGTCGAAATAACCCGCGCTCAAGGAAACGGAAAAAAACTGGTCCACTTGGTGGAACACCCGGGTGAATTGATATTGGTCATAGGCCTCGGTCACGGCGCCCAGGGCCTTCTGGGCCTCCCCCCAAGCCCAGCGGTCCAGCGGCATGAAATCCTTCGGTTCCACCCGGTGGGACCGGGGATCGAAATCGGAAAGATTGCCGAGGATGAAGCGGAAGGTGTTGCGGATGCGCCGATAGGCTTCCGACATGCGGTTGAGCATTTCCTCGCTGATGCCCACGTCCTCGGTGTAGCTTTCCGAGGAAACCCAAAGGCGCAGGACGTCCGCGCCGTATTTCTTGATCATTTCCAGCGGGTCGATGACGTTTCCCGCGCTCTTGTGCATGGCCTTTCCTTCGCCGTCCAAAACCCAACCATGGGTCAGGACCCCGTCAAAGGGCGCCCGGCCCTTCAGGGCCACGCCGGTCCAGAGGGCGTGCTGGAACCATCCCCGGTGCTGGTCGCTGCCTTCCAAATAAAGCACGAAACGTCCTGGGGCGTTTCCCGCCTTCAACTCGTCCCTCTGGTCCAGGACCGCGAAATGGGAACTGCCGGACTCGAACCAAACGTCCAGGATGTCCTCTTCCTTGACGAAATCCGGGGACCCGCAGGCGCAGGTGGTTCCGGCGGGCAGGAGGTCCGGGGCCTGGTGTTTGAACCAGCCGTCAATCCCTTCTTTCTCGACCAGGGCAACAATGGATTTCAGGACCTTCGGGTCCTCCACCACCTTGCCGCAAGTTTTACAATAAATGGCCGTGATGGGGACGCCCCAAGACCTCTGCCGGGAGATGCACCAATCCGTGCGGCCCTCCACCATGTTGTGGATGCGGTCCTTGCCCCAGGAGGGGATCCATTGGACCCTTTCGATCTCCGCCAGGCATTTCTTGCGAAGGTCCAGGTGGTCCAGCTCGATGAACCATTGGGCGGTGGCCCTGAAAAGAATGGGGTTCTTGGAACGCCAGCAGTGGGGATAGCTGTGCTTGATTTTTTCCAGGGACAAGAGCCGTCCCAGGCCCTTGAGCTTTTCCACGATTTTGGGGTTCACTTCCCAGACGGTCTGGCCTTCATATTCTTTCACCCGCCCGTCGTAACGCCCCGCCTCATTGACGGGGGAATAGACCGGCAGCCCGTATTTGAGCCCGATTTCATAGTCCTCCCGGCCATGGCCGGGTGCCGTGTGCACCAGCCCCGTACCCGTGTCGGCGGTCACATGGGTGCCCACCATCACCAGCGAGTCTTGGTCCAAAAAGGGGTGCCGGGCCAGGGCGCGGTCCAATTGGGCGCCGCGCGCCTCTTCCACCACTTGGTAGTCTTTCCAACCGGCTTGGGCCGCCACCGAATCCAAAAGGGACTTGGCCACCACATAATAGGCCTCCCCCACCTTCACGGACGCGTAGTCAAAATCCGGATGGACCGAGATGCCTTCGTTGGCGGGCAGGGTCCAGGGGGTGGTGGTCCAAATGAGGAAGGAGAGTTTGTCCAAGGGGGTCTTGGGCAAGATCCCGGGCGGCAATTGCTTCGCCGGGAAGGCCACGGTCACCGCCAGGGACTCATGGTCCGCGTATTCCACCTCGGCTTCCGCCAAGGCGGTTTGGCACACCGGGCACCAATGGATGGGGCGAAGCCTGCGGCTCACATAACCCTTTTCCAAAAGACCCGTCAGGGCCTTGACCAGCGACAACTCATAAGAAGGATCCATGGTCTGGTAAGGGTGGGCGAAATCCCCCAAGATCCCCAGCCGTTTGAATTCTTCCTTTTGGCGTTCCAGAAATTTCTGCGCGTATTGGCGGCACTCCCCGCGGATTTCGACCTTACTCATGGCCTTCGCCTTGGACCCCAGCTTCTCGATGACCTTGTGCTCGATGGGCATGCCGTGGCAGTCCCAGCCCGGCACATAGGGCGCGTCAAACCCCCTCAAGGAGCGGTACTTCACGATGATGTCCTTTAAGGTCTTGTTGAGGGCGTGCCCCATATGGATGTCCCCGTTGGCGAAGGGCGGGCCGTCGTGCAGCACATATTGGGGCGCGCCCGGCTTGGGGCGGTGGGCGGCGTGGAAGCCCCAATCCTCCCACAGCTTCAGGCGCTGGGGTTCGGTCTGGGGCAGATTAGCCTTCATGGGGAAGGAGGTCTGCGTGATGTTGAGGGTGGACTTATATTCGGCCATGGGAGTCCTAAGGCATTGGAATGGACCCGGTTTCACGGGTTTCGCCGGGCGTTTTCGCGGCGCGGGAAGCGTTCGAGCGCCCCTGGGACCGGCGCCAAGGTCCGCCGCGAAGCCGGACGGAAACGAGAGTCTAAATCATCTGAAAAAGGGAGGCAAGCCCATAAAGCCGGGGATCAGGCCCCCGCGGGGTAATAAGTGGCCTCGCCGGAAACCCGCAACACGCTGTTCTCGCCGCCCAGCGAGTCCTCCTCGCGGATGGGATTGGCCGGGTCGGGGATCCATTCCACGCCGTTCAAGACGAATTTGTAATGGTAAACGCCGGGGTTGAGCGAAATGATGAACTGATAGGACCCGTCGGCCTGGCGCTGCATGTAATCGGCCTCCTTGTCCCAATTATTGAAGCTCCCGACCAGGGCCACTTTGGAAACTTCCCGGGAAGGTTTGTAGTGGATGGGGATCTTGATCATGGGCTCGAAGGCCACCACTTGGTTGCGGCCCTTGGACTTGGCTTGGTACAGGCTCTTGTCGGCCTTCTTGATGAGGTCGTCCTCGGTGGCGGCGTCCACGGGGAAAGTGGCCACGCCGGCCGAAACCGTGATGCGCCGCAGGGGTTGGGTTTCCATGCGGGGAAAAAGGCTTTGCTCGATCCGCGCGCGGATGCGCTCGGCGAGCTCATGGGCGCTACGGCGGCTGGTTTCGGGCAGGATGATGACCATTTCTTCCCCGCCATAACGGGCCACGATGTCCACTTCCCGGGCCTCTTCCTTGAGGATGGCCGCGATCCTCTTCAAGACCTCGTTGCCCGCCGGATGGCCGTTGGTGTCGTTGTATTTCTTGAAATGGTCGATATCCAAGAGGATCAAGGAAAGCAGGCGGTGGTAGCGGTCCGCGCGGATCCGTTCTTCCTTGAGGCGGTCCAGGAAATAACCGAAGTTGTAAAGCCCGGTCAGGCGGTCCGTGATGGCCATTTGGCGGGTGCGCTCGTAAAGCAGGGCGTACTCGATGGCCAAGACGTCTTGGTCGGACAACTCCTCGTCCTTGAGCCGCATGCTGTTCTCGAAAAAAACCAGCCCCAGGCGGTTGAGGAGCTTGGACACCTGGTTGAGTCCCTCCAAAAAGGGAGGATCGGTCTTGGCGCCCTGGGGCGCGGACCCCATCCAGTCCTTCAATACGTCCTTGAGGAAGTCCCGGGCGAAGAAAAGGAAAAGCACCATCTCGGCGTGGGAAAGATCGTTCTCGGTCTGCAGGGCCCGCAGTTGGGAAACGATGGGTTTGAGTTCCAGGTCCACGGCCTGTTCGGCGCTGCCCGTGCTTTGGACCAAGGCCACCAAATTCAGGATGAGCTTTCGCACCTCCCCGAAAACCCTCGAGTCGGGGCTGAACTGGCCCAGCCGCTGGCTCAACTGGTGGAGGGAGGAGCGCCAACGCTCCCGCAATAATCCATCGTTCTTCAGGAAGAATTGGTTTAAAAAATCGTCGTCGCGTTGTTCCATGGGCTTCCCTTAAAGGCGCTCAGGCCCCGAAACGGATCCGTCGGTACAGGTCCAGGTACTGTTGGGCGGAGGCGTCCCAGGAAAAGTCCCGCGCCATGGCCCTTTGGACCAAGCCTTTCCAGAGCTTGGGTTGCCCGAAGGCTTCCAGGGCCCGGCGGACCGTGGCCAACAGTTCCTCGGTGCGGTAATCCTCGAAGACGAACCCGGTGCCTTTTTTCCCGTCCAAGGACAGGTTCTCCACGGTGTCGGCCAGCCCGCCGGTCTTGCGCACCACGGGCACCGTCCCATATTTCATGGCGATGAGCTGGCCCAGGCCGCAGGGCTCGAACCGGGAGGGCATGAGGAACAGGTCGCTGCCCGCGTAGATGAGCTTGGCCAGCCGGTTGTCATACTTGAGGTTCAGGGAAATTTTGTCCGGGAATTGGTTTCGCATTTCCTGGAACAAAACGTGGTACCGGGGGTCTCCCAACCCTTGGATGACGAATTGGGCGTCGCCGGCCAGCATCTCATTGACGATCCCGGCGATGAGGTCCAGCCCCTTCTGGTCGACCAGGCGGGACACCAACCCGATGACCGGCGTTTTTTCGTCGAACCGAAGCCCGGTTTCCTTCAAGAGCTGGCGCTTGGCGTTCAGCTTATGTTCCAGGTTCTTCGGGGTGTAAAGGGCCGGCAATTCCTTGTCGGTGGCCGGGTTCCATTCCCCATAGTCCAAGCCATTGAGGATCCCAAAGAGGCTCGAGGAGCGGTCCCGCAGGACGCCTTGGAGGCCGTAGCCGAACTCATCGGTTTGGATTTCCTTGGCGTAGGTGGGCGAAACCGTGTTGAGGGCCGTGGAATAAATGAGGCCCGCCTTGAGGTAATTGATCTGGTCGTAGAATTCCAGCTTGTCGGCCTTGAACTCGTCCCAGCTCAGGCCCGTCATGGGAAGGACATACTTCGGGAAGATGCCTTGGTAGGCCATGTTGTGGATGGTGAAGAGGCTACGCATGTGCTCGAAATGGGGTTGGGCGCGGTAAATCGTCTCCAGGTAAGGCGCCACCAGCCCGGTCTGCCAATCGTTGAGGTGCAGGATGTCCGGGTACCACTGGAGGCTCTTGAGCATTTCCAACACCGCCCGGGAAAAAAAGGCGAACCGCTCGGCGTTGTCGTGGTAATCGCCCTCGGGCGTCCCGTAAAAACCGTCCCGGTCGAAATAACGGTCCGCCTCGATCAGATAAACCGTGCCATGGCTATTGCCCAGCCTGGTCGACAGGATATTGGCGTCGACCTCGCCCATGCCCATGGGCACCTGCATGCCCTTGATTTCCACCTGGAGCTTGTACTTCTCACGGGAGATGGCCTTGTACTTGGGCAACACCACGGCCACTTCGCAGCCCAGTTTCATCAAAGCCGAAGGCAAGGAGCCGACCACGTCCGCCAGCCCGCCGGTCTTGGCGAAGGGCTCCACTTCCGAAGCCACGAAAAGGATTTTCAGCTTGGGGAAAACCCCCGATCCGGGGGTCTTGGGCTTGGGTTTCGCGCTGCGGGCTGCGGGCATTTGAAACATCCTGGGCAAATTTTGCCGAATTTTTGAGGAAAAAACGGGCCGTTCGACGTCTTTCGTCACCGAAACGACGGCATTATAGATTCAGCCGGGGGCCTGTCAAGGCGGGCCGACCCGGGAGGCGGGGCCCGAAAGCCTTTTCCGGGTCTTTTACAGAGGATTCCAGCGTTTTTCCATATGGTCGGGGGAAAGATGGGGCTGGGCCTTGAGCGCCGCCTCCAAGAGCGAGCGTACCATGAGCCCTGTTTTCTCCCGGTCCTTCAAGAGGCGGAACTCGTCGTAACCCGCGCCCCCCTCGGCCAGAAAACCGTTGGTGGCGACCTTGTAGCGCGCGTGGTCGTTCAAGGGTTCCCCCCCCACCGAAATCTGCAGGCCGGAGGCGCTTCGGGTCAGCGTCAGTCCCGACACCTGCAAAAAAGCGGCGCCGCCCGGGCCCGCGGCGGATTGCTCCAAAATCTTGCGCAACACCCGGCCGCTCATTTGGAAAGTCACCACGTCGTCCTCAGAAGGGAAAAGCGCGTAAAGCGATTCGCGGCTGAAGGGACCCGGCTTCAGGTCCGCCGTGAAGGCGCCGCTATGGATGAGGGCCACCTGGGCCCCGCTGGCCTTGCGCACGGCGTCCGCCGTCACTTCGCCCAGCAGCGAGTCCCCCGATTGGTTGTTGGCCGCCGGGGCGTCCACCGTGGTGAGGACCTCGTCCAGGGAAAGGGCCTGGAGCTTTTTTTCGAACTTCGCGAGCAAGGCCTGCATCTGGGGATCCTCGGGCAGGTCTTGGGTGATGGGGATCAGTTGGTATTGATAGCTTTGGATCGCGTAACCATGCTTCTTGTCCCCGTCCACCGTCAGGTCCAGCCGCCCCAAATAAAGCCCGTGGGACCCGGCTTGGACGATCATGGGCCCGTCCAGGGTCCCATCCTTGCGTTTGTTCACCTCCGGATCGGCAAGGGCGTCCTGCGAATAGCCCCCCACGATGACATGCAGAAAAGGGTTTTCCTTGGCCAATTTGCGGTCGGCCGCCAAGCCCTCGTGGGTCACCGCGATAAAAAAGTCGGCGTCTTTCTTCAGGATTGAATGGAGCCCCTTGGCGACGTCGCTGGGGGGATAAAAGGTCAGGCCCCGCACATTGTCCCGCTTGGTGAGTTGGGGGGTCTTTTCGTTGCTGAACCCAATGATGCCGATCCGAAGCCCCGGCACCCGCCGCAGGACATAGGAGTCCATGAAATTGTGGCCGCCCGCCACCGCGTTGGCCGAGATCCAATGGATTTTGTAGTCTTTCTCGAAGCCCAAGAGGGCTTTCTCCCCCTCGTCAAAATCATGTTCGCCCAGCACCACCGCGTCGTAGCCCATCAATTTATAGGCCGCGCAATCCACCTCGCCCCTCGTCAGGTCCGAAAGCGCCGTACCGGTGAAGAGGTTGCCCCCATCCACCAAAAAGACGTTGGCGGCCCCGACTTCGGCGCGGATCTTCTCGATGAGCGCCATGCGGCGGGAGACGCCCCCCACGGGTTTGCCGTCCCCCCCGGGGGAAGCCAACGGCTCCATCTGGCCCAATTGGTCGTTGGTGAAAAGCAGCGTGAAGTGGGAAGGCCGGGCTTGGGCGGCGGCGCAAAGGAAGGAGGAAAAAAGCAGGCAGGAGAGGCCCAGGAAGAACGCGAAGGAATGGGTCTTGGTTTTCATGAGGGCGTCCCAGGCAAAAGCGGGAATACGCGGGTGGAGGGGACTAAAATTCGCCGACCGCGTCCTGCTCGGTTTTGAGGATATGGAAAAGACCGGGAAGTTCCAGCAAGTCGAACACCTTGTAGATGTCGGGGCTCACGTTGGCGATTTTGATGTCCCCGCGGTTCTTGCGCACGTCCTTGATGATGGACATCAACACGCCGAAACCCGCGCTGGAGATATAAGTGAGCTTTTTCATGTTCAAGACGATTTTGTACTGCTTCTTCTTGAATAAATCCTGCAGAACGCCCTCGAACTCGCCCACGGTATTGATGTCGAGAACGCCCTCAATGTCGACCACCGTCACCGCCGTATTGGACATGGCGGCCCGAGCCGCGAGAACCAAGCGCTCCATCCCGACCTCCTAAAAGTTTCCTCACCCCCGCGGGGCGGGAATCAAAGCCTCCACGAACATCCGGGCGTCGAAAGCCAGCAAATCCTCCGGCCCTTCCCCCAAGCCGATGAACCGGACCGGCACCCTCAATTGTTCGGCCAAGGCCACCACCACGCCGCCCTTGGCGGTTCCGTCCAACTTAGTCACCACCAAACCGGTCAAACCGGTGTGTTGGTGGAACTCCCGGGCCTGGACAAGGGCATTCTGCCCCGTATTGGCGTCCAAAACCAGCCATTTTTCCTGAAGAATACCGGGCGAGGCCTTTTGGGCCACCCGGACGATTTTTTCCAGTTCTTCCATCAGGTTGGAACGGTTATGCAGGCGTCCGGCCGTATCCACTAGCACCAAATCCGAACCCCGGGATAGTCCCGCCTGGACGGCGTCAAAAACCACCGCGGAGGGCGCGGCCCCATGATTTCCACGGAATAACTCCACTTTAGCACGTTCGGCCCACTGCGTCAGCTGTTCTTCGGCGGCCGCCCGGAAGGTATCGCCCGCCGCCAACAAGACCCGTCGTCCTTGTCGGCTGAAATGGAGTGCCAATTTTCCCGCGGTGGTGGTCTTCCCCGCCCCATTGACCCCCAGGAGCAGGATCACGGCCGGCTGGGGAAGGTTCAAGGGCAGCTGGACCTTGAGGAGGCGCTGATAAAGGGCTTCGCGCAAGAGGGCGGCCCCGTCCTGGGGCTCGGCGGATTGCCTGGCTTTTTGCTTGATCTCGGCGGTCAGGGCTTGGGCGGTTTTCAGACCCACGTCGGCCAAAAGCAATCCTTCTTCCAACCGGCCCAAGTCCTTGTCCGACAGGGCCCCGCCCCCCTGGAACAAATCCGATAACCCGCCCCAAAGACCCTGGGCGGTTTTTTGGAGCCCCTTCTTGAATTGATCGAACAGTCCCACGCCGACCTCATAGGGTGATTAGGATGAACCAAGCCCAAAGGCTTGAAGGCCTCCAGTATATAAATAAAAGGGGGCTGGGGGGACCGAACCGGCGCAAAAGAAGGCCGCTTCCAGCGGGAAGGGCGTCAGGAAACGGCCGGCTCCTCCGGCGAATTTTCCTTGAACTTGGCGGAGATGATCTTGGAAACCCCCGACTCCTGCATGGTCACGCCATAAATGACGTCTCCCGTTTCCATGCTCAGCTTGTTGTGGGTCACCATGACGAACTGGGTGCGCTTGCTGAACTCCTTCAAGAGGTGGGTGAAGCGGCTGACGTTGACGTCGTCCAGCGGCGCGTCGATTTCATCCATCAGGCAGAAGGGGCTGGGCTTGACCATGAAGAGCGCGAACAGAAGCGCGATGGCCGTCAATGCCTTTTCGCCGCCCGAGAGCAGCGACACGGACTGCAGGCGCTTGCCCGGGGGCCGGGCCACGATCTCGATGCCCGACTCCAGCACGTCGCCCTCGTCGATGAGGATGAGCTCGGCCCGCCCGCCCTCGAAAAGCCTTTGGAAGATGTCCTTGAAGTTTTCCTGGACCGTGGCGAAGGTCGAGGTGAAAAGCTCCTTGGAAGTCAGGTTGATCTTGTGGATGGCTTTCTGCAAATCATCCTTGGCCTTGAGCAAATCCTCGCGCTGTTCGGTCAGGAACTTGAAGCGCTGGGACAATTCGTCGTATTCCTCGACCGCCACCATGTTGACCAGCCCCAAACGCTCGATCCGGGCGCGCAGCTCAATGGTCTCCTTCTCGGCCTCGTCGGCGTCGAAGGACTCGTCCAGGGCCACCGGCGGGTTCTCCAAATCCACCTTATACTCCACTTGGAGCTTTTCCTCGATGTTGCGGGCCTCGACGTGGATCTGGGCTTCCTGCACCTCGAAGGAATGCAGGTCGCGCTGGACCTCCTCGAACTTGCCCCGGGACGCCCGCACTTTTTCCGCGATCCCCTCGGCTTCCGCGGCCACCCCCGCCCGCTTTTCCACGATGGCGTCCACCTTGGCGTCGGCTTCCTGCTTGGCCTGGGTCAAGCCGCTGGTCTTCTTCCCCAAATCGTCCAAGGCCAGGCTCAGCTGTTGGTTTTGCTCGTCCAGCTTGGTGTTCTCCTCGGCCTTCTGCACGATCATTTCCGAAAGCTGGGTCTGCTCGGTTTGGTAGCGGTCGGCTTCCTCTTGGGCCCGGACGGCCACTTCTTCCATGGCGGCCAATTCCATGTCCACCTGGAGCGTCTGTTTGGACAGCTCTTCCTTCTGGGATTGCAACTCCTGCAAGGCGCGCCGCGCCTCGGCGATTTGCTCCTGGGTCAGGTGCTGGGCCTGCTCGCTCTTGGCCAAAAGGCCGGCCAATTCCTGGATCCGTTCCTTGTCGAAGTTCCAATGCTCCTCCAGGCCGGCTTTTTCCTTTTCCTCGGCGGCCTTCTCGGACGCCAAGCGCCCCAGGGTCTCGACGGTTTGGGAAAGCTCCTTTTCCAGTTCGGCCAAGCGGATCTTCAGCTGTTGGCGGCGGGTTTCGGCGGCGATGAGGGAATCCTCGGTGGCCTTGCGGCCCTTTTTGGCCTCGCCCAGTTCGCCCTCGGCCCGCTGGAGCCCTTCTTCCAGGCCCTTGAGCTTGTCGGACAACTCGGTCATTTCCCGGTGGCGTCCCAGGAGGGACAGGTCGGAGGTTTGGGAACCCGCCTTCACGAAACCCAGCGGTCCCAGTCGGTCGCCGTCGGGCGTCACGAACCGCACCCGGGGATAGAGCGCGGACAATCGTTCGGCGGCTTCCCACTCGGAAACCAGCACATCCTGCTCAAAAAGGAAATGGATCACCGGCGACAGCTCGGCTCCGTACTTCAGGAACGACTTCAGGGATTGCCGCACCCCGGGCTCGGTCAGCACCTTCTCGGGGATGGGGCTGAAGTCGAGCTTGGCCAAATCCTCCAGCACGAACATGGAAACCTTGCCCTGGCCCTCGGACTTGAGGAAATTAATGACCTTGCGGGCGTCCTCGGCCTTTTCCACCACCAACGACTGCAACTGCCCCCCCAAAAGCGCCTCGGCGGCGGTTTCCTGGGCCTGTTCCACGGTGAAAAGATCCGCCACCACCCCCTTCACACCTTGCCACATGAGGGGTTCCTGCTGTTTGGCCTGGAGGACGGATTTCACGCCCGGGTCATAGCCCGTCAGTTTGTTCTGAAGTTCCTGGAGGACCCCATAGCGGGAGCGCGCTTCCGAAACTTGGTTGTTGAGTTGCTGGATGGACGAAACCTTCTCGTCGATCTGGGTTCCCACGGCGGTCAGTTGGGCCTGGAAGCCCAAAATGGCTTCGCCGGTCTTGGCCTCCTCCTCCTGGGACTTTTCCCGCTCCTCGCCCAGGCGCGCCTGGCGGCCTTGGGCCTCCTCCAGCTCCCTCGACAAACGCCCCAAGTTCGCGGCCAGCTCGGAAACCTTCCGGGACGTTTCCTCGTCCTGCGACTTGAGTGAATCCAGCTCGGCCCGCATTTGGGCGGCCTGGGTCACCAAGTCCACCGCGGCCAAATTCTGGTTCTCCAGGTTTTTAGCCTTGTCCGAAAGGTCGCCTTCCAGGACTTGGAGTTTTCCTTCCAGTTCCCGCTTGCGGTTCAGCTTTTCTTCCTTCTGGGACTCCCGGTTCTTCAGCAGGTGCAGGCGCTCGGCCACCCAAACCTTGAGCTGTTCCACCCGGCTGGTGGCCTCGGCCACTTGTTGGACGTTGCGTTGCTTCTGGTCCGTGAGCAGGTTCTTGTGCTGTTGGGCGCCTTCGATGCGGCCTTGGGTGACCTCCACCTCGCTGCCCACCTTATAGGCCTGCTCCCGGAGCGCCGTCAGTTCCTGCTCGATCTGGGCCAAGTGGGCGCGCTGGGTTTTTTCCTGATGTTCCAGATGGTGGGTTTCCCCCTGCGCCGCCTCGAGCCTCTCCTTGACTTGGTTCATCTTGTGGTGGACGTCTTTGAGGCGCGTCTTGAGCTTGGCGGCCTTGTCCAAGTGGATTTGGACCTGGAGCTTGGCGAGTTGCTCCTTGAATTCCCGGTACTTCTCGGCCTGCTTGGCCTGGCGTTCCAGGGAGGTGATCTGCCGCTTGATCTCCGAGATGATGTCCGAGACGCGGATGAGGTTCTGTTCGGTGGCGTCCAGCTTGCGAAGGGCCTCTTCCTTGCGGGACTTGTACTTGGTGATGCCGGCGGCTTCCTCGAAAATCACCCGGCGTTCCATGGGCTTGGCGGTCACGATCTTGTCCATCTTGCCCTGTTCCATGACCGAGTAGGCGCTGGTGCCAAGGCCGGTCCCCATGAGCAGTTCCCGGACGTCCTTCAAGCGGGCCGGCACTTTGTTGATGAGGTACTCGCCCTCGCCCGAGCGGTAGACCCGGCGGGTGATGGAAATTTCGGCGAACTCCAGGGCCAGGGCCTTGTCCTCGTTGGTGAGGGTCAGGGTGACTTCCGCCAGGTTGGCGGGCTTGCGGGTGTCGGTACCGCTGAAAATAACGTCCGTCATTTCGCCGGCGCGAAGGCCCTTGGCCGATTGCTCGCCCAAGACCCATCGCACGCTGTCCGACACGTTGGTCTTGCCGCAACCATTGGGACCCACCACGGCCGTGATGCCGGGCTCAAAAACCAGTTCGGTCTTGTCGGCGAAGGATTTGAAGCCGTGAATTTCTAATTTCTTTAGGTACAAGGAAAAAACTCCCGATGGTGGTGTGGACGGATATGGAGGCCGCGGGTAGGTGTGGAAAGGATGGAAAAGGGCCCGGAACGCCGTGAACGTGGAAAATCTATCATCCCCACCGGTAGATGTCAAAAGGTTTTCACCCCACCAAATATGGGGCCAAGCGGGGTTAAAAAGGTTCCTCGCTCAATCCGTGGCGTGCTGGATGGAATCCTGGATGACCTTCGTTAAACGGGTCAAATCACCCTTCGAAATACCCAGCGGCGGCATGAGGACAATGACGTTCCCAAGTGGCCTCATCAAAACCCCCCGCTTTTTAGCCTCGGCGCAGACCCGGTATCCCATCTTCTTCGCGTAAGGGTAGTCCTCGCCGGTTTTCTTGTCCTTCACCAGCTCGATCCCTCCCATCAGCCCCCGCAAGCGGATTTCCTTCACATGGGCGTGCCCCGCCAGGGGCTCCAGCAGCCTTTCCAACAGGGCGCACTTGTCTTGCACCGACTTCACGAAAGAAGGCTTTTCCATCAAGGACAAATTGGCCAAAGCTACCGAACAAGCTAACGGATTGCCCGTGAAGGTATGGCCGTGGTAGAAGGTGCGCCCCGATTCGAACTTGCCCAAGAAGGCCCGGTAGACCCTCTCGGTGGTCAAGGTGGCCGCCAAGGGCAGGTAGCCGCCGGTAAGGTTTTTCGCCAAGCAAAGGATATCGGGACGGACGCCTTCTTGCTCACAGGCGAAAAGGGTCCCCGTGCGCCAGAATCCGGTGGCCACTTCATCGAGGATCATGAGCACGTCATAGCGGTCGCAAAGCTCGCGAAGCCCCCGCAGGTAACCCCAAGGATGGGCCAGCATGCCGCCCGCGCCTTCCATCAAGGGTTCCAAATGAACCGCCGCCAAGCGGGAACCCTGTTTCCGGAAGACTTTCTCCGCGTCCTCAAGACAAGCGGAAAGCCAAGCCCCGTTGGATTGATGCCGCTGGGGATAATGATGGGGGCTCTTGAGCTTGAGGGTTTTGAAAAGCAATCCCCCGAAAATTTGGTGGAAAAGATCCACCCCGCCCAGGCTGACGGACCCCAGGGTATCCCCGTGATAACCCTCCCGGACCGTCAGGAAGAGGTTTTTCCCCCGGGAAGGGGTGGGGGCTTGTTTCCAAAATTGAAAGGCCATCTTGGCGGCGATCTCATTGGCCTCGGATCCGGAGTCCGAATAAAAAACCCGGGTCAGGCCCTTGGGCGCTAGTTTCACCAACTTCTCGGCCAAGCGGATGGCTGGTTCGTTGGAAGCCCCCAGCAAGGTGGAGTGGGCGATCTTCCCGATCTGGGCCTTTAAAGCCCTATCCAAAGCCGGGACCTGATGGCCATGCACGTTGCACCAGAGGGACGAGACCCCATCCAGGTATTTTTTCCCCTTGGCGTCGTAAAGAAAGGTGCCTTTGCCCCGGGTGACGATGGTGATGTCTTTGTCCCGCTCCCATTCGAGCTGCTGGGTGAAGGGATGCCAGAGGTATTTTTTGTCTTTCGCGGCCAGGACGGAGTAGTTCATGATTTCCGGGTCTTTTAGTTTAAAAACGCAGGCCCAATCTTTCCAAATCCCGGGCCAAAAGGTCAAGCTTCGTTCGGTATTGGGCGTTCCTCTTGACCGGGCCATAAACCGGGACACCCGCCAATTGGCGCAGGGCCCGGACATTGGTCCTTTCGGCCAGGGTCTTCC
>DATKNU010000167.1:0-8691 GCA_035541195.1 bacterium | reverse complement strand
ACCTGTTGCCAAGAAGTCCCTACCGTGAAGTTATACCCATAGTAATCCGTATTTCCGCTGGACTGGTCCGTGGAGCTCACGAGTTCCACCCTTAAGGTGGCGGCTTGGCTGGCCTTCACGTAAAAGGACAATCCCTGGAAATAACCGCCCAGGTTCACCGTTCCCCCGGCGGCGGCGTTCAGTGTCGTCAATATCCCGAAACCATTCCCATTGGTGGTCGAAGTGTTGCTCCCCGTCTCCTCGACCGAATCGTTTGTCCCTGCCGCTCCTGGGGTCACCACGGCCGGCGGGTTGTTGAAGGTGCCCCCGTTCCACCCATAGCCCGCCCAAACCCCCTGGTAGAAGTTGACCAGGTTGCCGTCCTCCAAGTTGTCCACTTGGAAACATTGCGGCGTGAAGGTGGGGGTGACCGTCGGCGTCTGGGTAAAGGTTCGGGTGGCCGTCGCCGCCGGTGTCGGGGTCGGGGTTTTAGTCGGTGAGGGCGTAAAGGTGGAAGTGGGGATGGGCGAGGGCGGGTTATTGGTCTGTATACAAACCTCATCCACCCAGAAGCTCATTCCGGACGAATAGGCGCTGTTCTGGGTCTGCCACTGGAACTGCACCGCGTTCGCCAGCTCGGAGCTGAAGGAACCCGTCGTCCCGTAACCCACCGTGGCGAAGGACGAAGCTGGGATCACCACCTGTTGCCAAGAAGTCCCTACCGTGAAGTTATACCCATAGTAATCCGTATTTCCGCTGGACTGGTCCGTGGAGCTCACGAGTTCCGCCCGCAAGGTGGCCGCCCGGCTGGCCTTCACGTAAAAAGACAACCCCTGGAAATAACCGCCCAGGTTCGCCGTTCCCCCGGCGGCGGCGTTTAATGTCGCCAAAATTCCGAACCCGTCCGAATTCGAGGAAGAGTTGTTGCTCCCCGTCTCCTCGACCGAGTCGTTGGTCCCTGCCGCTCCTGGGGTCACCACGGCCGGCGGATTATTGAAGGCGCCCCCTCCCCATCCATATCCCGCCCAAGTACCCTGGTAGAAGTCGATGAGGTTGCCGTCCTCCAAGTTATCCACCAGGAAGCACTGGGGCGTTGCCGTCGCCGTGGCCGTGCGGGTGGGGGTTGGGGTTTTCGTGAAGGTTCGCGTGATGGTCCGGGTCGGGGTTTTGGTGAAAGTGTTGGTGACAACCAAGGGTTGAAGGTCCGACCCCATACTCGTTCCCGACTGCAGCGAATCCCCCCCCAAGGTCAACGACATGGGCGTCGGGGTGAGCGTAGGCGACGAAGTCATGGTGGCCGTCGGCGTGGGCGTGGCCGTGGGGGTTCCCATATCCGTTTCACAGGGCCCCGCCGGTGAACTTTCAGCGTCGGGCGAGAGGGTAAAAGCCGTCACTTCATAAAACCAAGTCCCGGGCCCCGGCTGTTCCTCGTAAGTGAATGAAGCCCCCGAACCGGAACCCGGGGGAATGGAAACCGTTCCCGTTTGCTCGAAGGGGCCCGCCGCTTGCGACGCCCGGTAAATGTTGAACCCGTCAGGCGCGGAGAAAGTTCCCGAAGCCGCTCCCTGCCACTGGAGGGTAACTCCCCCATCCCCCAACCGGCATGACAAGTTGACAACTCCCCCATTCAGGGAGGAATCCTGCGCCGAGCCATTCACGGCGGCAAAAACCCAAATTCCGAAGCCCGCCAGTGCCCACGTCAAAAGACGGGACAAGCGCCAGGGAAGCCGGTGGCCCCAAAAAGGCGCGCTCATCCGAGGGTCCCCCGCCGAGTCATTTGGTTTTGAAATCCCAGAAGTCTCAAGATACTTTTCCCGTTTAGGCAAAATAAATCGGCAAATATCTTCCTAATGGACAACCAATAGTTTTCCGGTCCTCGCGGCCAGCCCCGCCCCGCCATCCATCTCCAAGCGGTAGAGGTACAACCCGCTGGCGACGGATTGGCGGGCGTTGTTTTCCAGCCTCCAAACCAACTGGTTCATTCCAACATTGCCCTGCAACCGCTCGTCAAAAACCCTTTCGCCCGTCAACGCGTAAACCGCAAGTTTGATGTCGGCCGGAGCGTTCAGTTGAACCAGAAAATGGATCGGCGTGCCGCCCCTGGAGAGGTTGGGCGCGGCCACAACGGTTTGGGGCCGGATGCCGGGGGTTTCATCCGGGGTGACGGTCGGGTCGGGCAAGGTGATGGAGGCCGCGTGAACCTGCGTCAATTGGGAACTAGTCAACAACCGGAAGGACCCACTCCCAGCCTCGTCCACCCCATCTTCGGCCACCGTAAAAGTGACGGACGAATCCGGGCCAATGGAAAAAGGACCGACTAACAACGAAGCTGGCCCCGCCAAGGGGAGCGATGGGCTCACTTTCAAACCTGATGCGCTACCGGTGACGGACCGAACCGTCGCGCGGTCAGGAACACGCGCAAGGATAAAAAGGTCTTCTCCACCCACCGATGTATGGTCGGAGGCAACCCACTGATAGGTGGCGGAACCGGAATATTGGGGAGTTGCGGCGATTTTGACGAGGACATAACCCCGAAGTGTTTGGGCGGGAAGAAAGGAAGGAATGGCGGTAAAAAAGAATAGGAGAAATATTTTTCCCATAAACGAGCCATACCTTGCGCCAATATTGGCCACCGGCAACATCCCGGCGAAATAAATAAAAAATTTTCAACAAACAGATAAGCCAGAAAAGATAAAAAATTATGCCCAGGAACCGGTCTGATTATATTTGGAATCCAAAATCCAGGCATAAAAATACTGTTAAATTTTATGCCCGTTTAAAATATAGCAACATTATTGTCAAAACCTTGTTAAATGGAGTTATTTTTGCCTTATTAATGTCTAAAATTTTAAAAAATTAACACTCAATCCATTGCCGATCGCCGGCCGGCCGCCCAATTGCTCCCCGCCGTCTCTGCCGAACATTTTTATACATTTTTTGGCACTATTTCGATCCGGTTTGGGGGCGGGTCAGCCCGCAATGGAACCCACGGCTTTAGGCTGTTGCGCGCCGCTTGAAACAACCCCGACTCGTCAGTCCTTGGTCGCCTTCAGCTCAATGACTTCGGCGGGCTGAACCGGGGGCTTGTCGAGCATCTCGCGGATGAGCTCGATCACGCGCTTGGGCGTATGGCCGCCCTTGAGCACATAGCCGTTGGCGCCCATGGCCATGGCCCTTTCCACGTCCTTTTCCTCGCCCATCACCGAAAAGATGACCACCTTGACCCCGTCCAGGGAAGCGTCTTGGCGAATCTTCTGCAGCACCTCAAAGCCGTTCAGGCGGGGCAATCCCAGGTCCAGCAGCACCAGCGCGGGCCGGTGGAACCGGGTTTGGTCCAGCCCCTTCTCGCCGTCCTCGGCGGTCAGGACCCAATAGCCCCCGCCTTCCAGGGCGTCCTGGTAAACGCGCCGGAAGCCCCTCTGGTCCTCGACGATCAAGATCGTTTCCCGGCTCATGCGGCCCCCTTTCGCTCTTGCCGGCACTTGGGCAGCACCAGGGCGAAGCAGCTTCCGCGGCCGGGCTCGGACGTCACCCGGATGTCGCCCTTTTGCAGTTTCATGAATTTCTTGCCGATGAAAAGCCCCAGCCCCGCGCCCGCGCGGTGCGCTTCCTGGCCGAAGATGCGCCCCTTGCTGAAGAGCCGCGACATCACCTCGGGCGTCATGCCGATGCCCGTGTCATGGATTTCCACCACCCCCCGGTCGCCCTCGCTACCCCAGCGCAGGGTGATGGCCCCCCGGTCCGTGCATTTGACGGCGTTGTTGAGGATGTTGCGCATGGTTTCCACCGTCTTATCCTTGTCCGCGAAGACCCAGAGGCCTTCCTCGCCCTCCTCCAAAATCAACGACAGGCCCTTGCGCTGGACGATCTTGTCGTAATCGCGCACGGCCAGCTCCACCAAGTGGCGCATGGGCACGGGCTTGGGCTCCACCGTCACCACGCCCCTTTCCAGCTTGGAGACATTCAAAAGGTCGGTGATCAACCGGTAGTTGTCCCGGCCGATCTCCCGCATATCCTCCAAATATTCCTTCTGCCGGGGTGAGAGTTGCCCCGCCAGCCCCTCCAGCAGGTTTTCGATGTAGCCGTTGATCTCGCCCACGGGGGTCTTGAGCTGGTGGGACACCACGGAGATCAAATCCTGCTTCATGTCCGACACGGTCTGGAGCTTGCCGATGAAGGCGTTGAATCCTTCCGCCACTTGGTCGATCTCATCCCGTCCCTTCACCTCCAAACGATGGGTCAATTCCCCATTGCCCTGGGCGACCCCCCGCATGCCCTCTACCAATTGGGCCAGGGGCCGGGAAACCCGGTCCCTCAAATACACGGCGACCAGGAAAAAGAGCGTCAAGACGCCGGCCAAGGCCGAAACCGCCATCCACCCGTAGGATTGCTGGAAGGAATCCCGATTGGCCTCCACCAAGTCCCGGGCGCGTCCCAATTCATAATCCAGGAAAAGGTGGACGCGGAACCCGATGGGATCCACGCAGGGGTACATCCGGCGGCTCAAAAGCCGCAGCCCCGGACGGTCCCCTTTTTGGAGGATCCCCTGGAGCCGGGCGATGAAGTCGTCGCCGGACGCCATCCGCGACTGGATGTCCTTGAGCAGTTGGGTTTCGGTGAAATCCAGCGGCGGTTGGTTCAACAGCGACAGGCTGGAAGCGATTTGCGCCCTGATTTGGGCGAGCCTCTCCAAACCCACCGACCAGGGATAAGCCCCGCTTTCAAGCTTGTCCACCAAACTGACCAAGTCCTGGGAATAGGCCTTGGCCAGGGTCAACCCCGCCACGGTCTTGCGGTTGGCTTGGTCATGCACCTCGTTGGTGCGCGAGGCCGAAAGGTCCGCCAAATGGTACCCCACCGCGATGATGACTACCATGGAGGAGGCCAGGAACGCCAGGCTCAAAAAAAGTCGCCGGCTGAGGGTCAGGTTCTTAAAAGGGTTCAAGGGGTCACTCCAGGGAAAGCGTGGCGACGAGCACGCCTAGCGTCCGGTTTTTAAGGACCACGGGCACCGAAGCCTGGACCGAGTAAATCTGCGTGGAGATATCCAACCCCGGCGGGTTGAGATAAACCCGGCCTTGGCCGCCGTTGTAGCACTTGAGGAATTTGGGCATCCGGCCGTGCATGAAGTCCTTGCACTCGGGCGCCGTGCCCACCACGTTGCCCTGCTGATCCAGCACGAAACACTTGAACATGGGCGGGACGCGGGATTCATAAGCCCGGATGGCCTCGCTGGCCCCGTTGAAAAGATAAGGCCGTTCCAAGTCGCTGATGCCGATGTCCGCCCAGGTTTTTTGGATTTTTTGGGCCTGGGAATCGCTGATGGGATGGGCGTCGCGGGCCTGCACTTCCCGGACGAGGCCCTCCTCGGCGGCCAACTGGCGCAGGACGGGCAGGTAAGCCTCGGCCACCTTGGGGTCCCGGGAAGATCCCGCCCCAAGGCAGTTTCCCGCCAAGCATAAGACAAAGGCTAAAATCCAAGACCGCATGGCGCCTTCCTTTCGTTCACGAAAGGAAAAGCAAGGGATATGCCAAAAGCGATTGGGGAAAATAAGGTAAAAGCGACCATCCCAGCGGGAAAAGAGGGGCAATTTTACCCAAGCGGAAAAAGAAACCCGGGGGAAATCACGCTAAATCGGGGATCGGGCGGACCTTTTCATCTGCCCCAAACGTCCAAAGAAGGCCGCCCAATTCAGGAGGAACCATGAAACACCAAACCGTCGCCGCCCTGCTCTTCGCCGCCATCTTCGGCGGCATCCTATGGGCGGCGGGCTGCGAGCCCAAAAACGTGAGTCAAGGCACGGTTGAGGTAAATTACTCCAGCACGGGAGGGCCGGGTTCGGGGTGTGCCTTCGAGGCCGACGTGGACGGCAAGGACGCGACGACGATCACCTACGGGGAGTTGTACACTTTCCCTGATACCTTCGCCCCGGGGAACCACACCCTCCACATGTCCTTCATGACCAACACCTGCGATGGCGTGACCTGCACCTTCAGCAACAGCGCGGCCACCACCCTTGGCTATGGCTTCTCCGCCAGCGCCGGGGACATCTCGGAACTCAACGTGGACGGGGCCGTCAATTGTTACACCTGGACCGTGAGCGGTTCCTAGCTCTCAGCCGCCGAAAACCCCCAGGGTCGTGGCCCGGGCCACCGAAGGTTTATAGAACGCTTCGCGGACTTTTAGGTATTCGGGATCGGCCAAGAAGGCGTCGTTGGCCGCCTTGTCCGGGAAAGCGATGACGAAAACCCGGTTGATGGGTTCGGGCGTCTCGGAGAAAAGGGTTTCGGCGATCTTGAAGTCGTAGCGAAAAGAACCCCCGTGGCGCTGAAGGTAAGGCGCCATGGCCCGCCGATATTGCCCATACATCCCCTCGTCCACCACCATGAGCCCCATGCAGCGCCCGTAAGCCAAGCTTATTTCCCCAGCGTTTGGTTGAGCAGCCACGCCAGCCGGATGCCGGACTTCTCCAATTGGGTTTCCACGATCTGCCGGTAATCGTCCGAGTGAAAGGCCTCGGGGAAAGGCACGGAGCGGGTGACGACCGGGGATCCGGCCCTGAGGATGAGGTTGCCCAGCGAATCCACCTTCACGTTTTGCGGCCCATACTTGAAGGCCGGCAGGGCGTAAATCTTGTCGTCGGCGATTTGATAGCTTTCCCAGGCCCAATCCGAAGCCACCCCCGACTCCCAGGCCGCGCGGTCTTCCGGCTTGATCTTGGCTTCCAATTGCTTGGCGTAGGCCACCGGGCTTCCCCCGGGCGGCCCCGCGCGCAGCAGGTTGTTCCAAAGCGAATGCAGGCTGATGGGCTTGCTCCCGTTCCAGGTGAAATACTTCTCGGTTCCGTTGTGGTCCCCTTCGTCCGAGCAATTCAGGGGTTGGTGGATGTCGCCCATCAAGTTGATGAGCATGGCCAGGGAAACGAACTTCTGCTTCACGGACACCGAGGAGTCGGTCAGGTTGGAGAGCGCCTGGTTGACTTGGACCGGCAGGCAGTCGTTGTTGCGGCAGAAGGCGGCTTCCTTGTCCTCGCTCTCGCTCACATTGCGGTCCATGGAAAGGTAATGCCAGGGGGCCGTCATGCGCTTGAACTCGTCGGATTTGGTGAGCAGGTAGTCGGGCCAAATCGAGATGTCCATCATGGTGGCGTGGGAGGGGAACCCTTCCTGGCTGTCATGCTCCCCCAGGCCGTCCACCACCAACTGGTCCGGCGAGGTATAGCCGGCGTCGTTGATCATTTCGACGATCTTGGCCGACACCGGGCCCGAGAGGTTGTCCAGGGCGATTTGGGCGATGACCTTATGGCCGTAATCCCCCCAGGCCAAAAGACGGCAGGGAACGAGCAGCAGCAAGGAAAAACCGGCCAACCAAGCGAAGGATTGTTTCATGAAAACCCCCGGTAAGATGTCGAACCCATTGATTTTATCGGGCCGGGGGCGGTGCCACAAGGAACAAATCGAAGGGTGAAACCCTTTTACCGCAGAGACGCGGAGACGCGGAATTAAAACAAAAAAGAAGCGAAACCTAAAAAGACCCCGCGCTTTTAACCAATGGCTTGACCGCGCGCCCGCGCTTGTGGGGTGAACGACTCTTGATTCGCTTTTCCCCGAGGTAAAAGGGGTAAGTCCAAGGACGGTGCCCTTTTACCGCACAGACGCGGAGTTAAAACAAGAAAGAAGTAATGTTTAAAACGGCCTTTGTGTTTTAAATAAATGGCTTTGCCGCGTCTCAGCGTCTCTGTGGCGAAAGGACTTCTTATTCCCACTCGATCGTTCCGGGGGGCTTACTCGTCATGCACAGACCTTTTATGAAAATTCAGGGAGGTCTGCATCATAACAAGCTCCTTATTTGAAGGGTCCTTCTACTCCCATTCAATGGTTCCTGGTGGTTTGCTTGTTATGTCATAAACCACCCGGTTGATGCCGCGCACCTCGTTGATGATGCGGTTGGACATGCGGCCCAAAAGGTCATAAGGCAGCTTCACCCAATCGGCGGTCATGCCGTCGGTGGAATGGACCGCCCGGATCACGCAGGCGCTTTCGTAGGTGCGCTCATCCCCCATCACGCCCACGGACTTGACCGGGGTGAGGACCGCGAAGGACTGCCAGATGGAATGGTAGAGGCCCGCCTTGCGGACCTCCTCCTGCACGATGGCGTCGGCCTCGCGTAAAATGTCCAACCGTTCCTTGGAAAGGGCCCCGATATGGCGCACCGCCAGGCCCGGGCCCGGGAAGGGCTGGCGCCAAAGCAACTCATAGGGGATGCCCAGCTTCTTGCCCAACTCCCGCACCTCGTCCTTGAACAACTCCCGCAAGGGTTCCACCAACTTGAACTTCATGTCCTTGGGAAGCCCGCCCACGTTATGGTGGCTCTTGATGGTGGCCGAGGGGCCTTTGACCGACACGCTCTCGATGACGTCGGGATAAAGGGTGCCTTGGGCCAGGAATTGGAAGGGGCCTTTTTGGCGTTGAAGTTCCCGGGCCTTTTGTTCGAAGACGCGGATGAAGGTATTGCCGATGATCTTGCGTTTTTTCTCGGGTTCGGCCACGCCCTCCAACAGGTCGAGGAATTTTTTCTCGGCGTTGATGTAGTGCAGCGGGATGCCCAGTTGTTGGAACATCTTGACCACTTGCTTGGCCTCGTCCTTGCGCAAGACCCCGTTGTTGACGAAGACGCAATCCAATTGCTTGCCCACGGCGCGGTGGAGGAGG
>DATKNU010000166.1:0-2858 GCA_035541195.1 bacterium | reverse complement strand
CATGATTTCGGCGCGCGACGTTTCCCTCCACTTCGGCAAAAAGGTGCTCTTTGACCATGTGACGGTCAAGTTCAACCCCGGCTATTGCTACGGGCTCATCGGCGCCAACGGCGCGGGCAAGTCCACCTTCATGAAGATCCTCTCGGGCCAGATCAAGCCCGACGAGGGCGAAGTGGTCATCGACCGCGGCGTCAAGGTGGCCATGCTCAAGCAGGACCAATATGCCTTCGACGACTACAGCGTCATCGACACCGTGCTCATGGGCCGGGAAGACCTTTGGAAGATCCAGCAGGAAAAGGACGCCCTCTACGCCAAGGCCGACATGAGCCATGACGAGGGCCTGCGGGCCGCGGAGCTGGAGGCCCAATTCGGCGATATGGACGGCTACACCATCGCCGCCGGCGCCGGGGAACTGTTGGAGGGGCTCGGCATCGAGACCGACAAGCACGACTGGAAGATGAAACAGCTTACCGGCGGTTGGAAGGTGCGGGTGCTCTTGGCCCAAGTGCTTTACGCCAAGCCCGATGTGTTGCTCCTGGACGAACCCACCAATAACCTGGACATCCGCACCATCGACTGGCTGGAGGATTACCTGAACGGCTACGAGGGCACCATCATCGCCATCAGCCATGACCGCCATTTCATTAACCACATCTGCACCCACATCGCCGACGTGGACCGCCAGAAGGTCACCATCTACACGGGCAACTACGATTACTTCATGCAGGCTTCCAAGCAGGTGATGGACGCCAAGATGACCGAAAACGCCCGCAAGGAAAAGCAGATCGCGGAGCTCAAGGCTTTCGTGGCCCGCTTTTCGGCCAACGCCAGCAAGAGCGCCCAGGCCACCAGCCGGGCCCGGCTCTTGGAAAAAATCGAGCTGGAAGAAATCATCCCCTCGACCCGGCAGTATCCCAGGCTTTTCTTCAAGGAAAAACAAGGCGCGGGCAAGGACATTCTCAACGTCAAGAGCATCTCCAAAAGCTACGGCGACCTGAAGGTGCTCAACAAGATCAGCCTGATCGTCGGCAACGGCGACAAGATCGCCATCATCGGCCCCAACGGCATCGGCAAAACCACCCTCATCAAGTGCCTGGTGGGTTCCTACCAGAACGAGGGGTCCAACCTAGCCCAATGGGGCCTCAAGATCGACGAGGGGTCCATCGCCTGGGGTTCCACGGTCCGGCTTTCCAGTATGCCCCAGGACGTGAAGGAAGAACTGACCAGCGACATGACGGCCTTGGAATGGCTGCGCCAGTTCGCGCCGCTGGAAGAAGGCCAGGTCATCCGGGGGATGCTGGGCCGTATGCTTTTCTCCGGCGAGGAGCAGGACAAGAGCGTGAAGGTCCTGTCCGGGGGCGAGTGCCAGCGCATGGTGCTCTCGAGGCTCATGTTGGAGGGCGGAAACGTTCTGATCATGGACGAACCCACCAACCACATGGACCTGGAATCCATCGAGTCCCTCTCGACTTCCCTGGCGGAATACACGGGCACGGTCATCTTCTCCAGCCATGACCAGGACCTCATTTCGAAGGTGGCCAACCGGATTTTTGAGCTCAAGCCGGACGGAACCTTCTATGATTTCAAGGGCAACTACGCCGATTACCTGGATTACCAGGCGGCGGAAGCCAAAAGGGCCAAGGACGCGGCCAAGAGCGGTTCCAAAAAATAAAGCGGCGAAAAGACGGCATGAAGGAGCGGACCATGGCGGATCAGGATTGGCAGGCGAGGCTTAAGACCGGGCGCAACGACGATTGCCCCTGCGGCTCGGGCAAGAAATACAAGAAGTGCCATCTCCAGGCCGACGAGAAGGCCCAGAGCGAGGCGTTGGCCAAGACGAACGCCGAGGCCGCCGAAAAGGCCAAGGCCGAGGGGGCCGAGCATGAGGGCCATGACCACCATGGGCACGATCGCCCGCACGGCCACGGCCATTCGCACGACAAGGGCGGGGCGAAACCCCACTCGCCCACGGCCCACATGACCAAGCAAGTGAACGCCCCCCGCAAGACGGGCGCGTCCTAAGCCAAGACCTTCCAAGGAGCGAAAGCATGTCCAACCGCGAGAACATCAGCACCGGATCCAAGTGGGAACCCATCCTGGGTTATTCCCGGGCCGTGAAGGTGGGCAACTATCTGCATGTGTCCGGCACCACGGGCGCGGGCCCGGACGGCAAGTTCAGCCCGGACCCCTATGTGCAGACCCAATTGGCCTTGAAGACCATCGGCGAGGCCCTGGCCAAGGCCGGCGCTTCCTACAAGGACGTGGTGCGCACCCGGCTTTACGTGACGAAGATCGCCGATTGGGAAAAGTACGGCCGCGCCCATGGCGAGGTCTTCGGGGAAATCCGCCCGGCCATGGCCATCGTGGAAGTGTCCAAGCTCATCGACCCGGCCATGCTGGTGGAGATCGAGGCCGACGCTTATCTGGGGTAGTTCCTACCCCAGGAGGTTTAGCCGGGTCTTTTATCGCCTTTGCAGGCTTCGGCGACCCGGCACGCCCAAGGCCAGGGCGGAAATTTTAAGTTCTTAGTTTTCAGTTGATGTGGTTTTTCGGCCTTCGGCCAAAAAACATTCCATAACTCCCCACTTAAAACTCAAAACTTAGAACTGCTTCTTTCAGGAGGCGCGTATGGGTCATCTTTGGGTGCCGGACATTCCGGTTTGGGAAAAAATCCTCCGATCGGCGGTCATTTACTTGTTCCTGCTGGTCGCCTTCCGGTTCACCGGCAAAAGGCAGGTGGGGCAATTGACGCCCTTTGATTTGGTGGTGTTGCTCATCATTTCCAACGTCGTCCAGAACGCCGTCATCGGCAACGACAATTCCCTGGGGGGCGGCATGCTGGGCGCGGTGGTGATCCT
>DATKNU010000165.1:0-10670 GCA_035541195.1 bacterium | reverse complement strand
GTCCGCGACCTTCCGGGGGGCGTAGATGTAGATGTCCGCGCCGTCGTCCTTGTAGTTGGAATAATCGATGCGCACAACCGCCAACGGGGCCAACCGCTTGGCTTCCGATTCAATTTTTTTCGCGATGATTTCCGCAGGGGTTTGAGGCACTGTCGACTCCTTGCTGTTAATGACCGGGGGTTTTCCCCGGGTTTTTCATTTTATCTCAAGCCGGCTTTGCGGAAAAGGCTTAAAATTCGGTCCAAGTCGTCCAAGGAATAATAATCCAAGCAAAGAGTCCCCTTGTGCCGGCCCTGGGTTTTGATGAGCACCTTGGTGCCCAACCAGCGGCGCAAATCTTCCTCCAGTTTCGCCACGTTAGGGTCCTTGCCCCGGGCCAGGGATTTGTTTTTCTTCACCGGCCCCTTTTGGCCCTGGAGCCACCGCTCGGCTTCCCGCACGGTCAGGCCTTGGCCGATGATTTTCTCCGCGAGTTTTTTCTGCTCCAAGGGCGTGACCACCCCCGCCACCACGCGGGCATGTCCCGCGGAAAGGCGCCCCGAGGCCACCAGGGCCTTCACTTCGGGGGCGAGCCGAAGGAGCCGCAGGGCGTTGGCCACCGAGGAGCGGTCCTTGCCCACCTTGAGGGCGATCTGCTCCTGGGTCATCTGGAACTCGTCGACCAGCCGCTGGTAGCCGTCGGCTTCTTCCAGGGGGGACAGGTCGGCGCGCTGCAGGTTCTCGATGAGCGCGATTTCCAGCGACTCCACGTCGGACGCCGTGACCTCGACGGCCGGAATGGTCAGGAGCCCCAGCTTCTGGGCCGCCCGGAAGCGGCGCTCCCCCGCGATGATCTCCCAGCCCTCGGCGCGGCGGCGCACCAGGATGGGCTGCAGCACGCCCTTTTCCTTCACCGAGGACACCAGTTCGGCGAGGTCCTCGGCCCGGAAGGTCTTGCGGGGTTGGTAGGGGTTGGGTCGGATCTTGGACAGGGGGATCGGCTGGGCGCCGGTTTTCTTCTGCTCCTCAAGGGCGGTGACCACCTTCTTGGGGATGAGGGCTTCCAATCCGCGGCCGAGCGCTTTTTTAGTCATGGTTCAATATCTCCTTGGTCAGGTTCAAGTAGGCCTGGGCCCCGCTGGACCTAATGTCGTAGAGGATGATGGGCTTGCCGAAGGACGGCGATTCGGAAAGCTGGACGTTGCGCGGAATGACCGTATTGTACACTTTATCGCCGAAAAATTTCTTCACTTCGTCCGACACTTGGCTGGCCAGGCGGGTGCGGGAATCATAGAGGGTCAGGAGGGCCCCCTCGATTTCCAGCTTGGGGTTCAGGTTTTCCCGGACCATTTGGACGGTTTCCATGAGCGAGCTGAGGCCCTCGAGGGCGTAATACTCGCTCTGGACGGGGATCAGAACCGAGTGGGCGGCCATCAAGGCGTTCAAGGTCAGGAAGCCCAAGGACGGCGGGCAGTCGATGAGGAAATAGTCGTACTGGGAAATGACCGTGTCCAGCGCGGCCTTGAGCCGCCCCTCGCGGTTCTCCAATCCCACCAACTCCACTTCCGCGCCGATGAGGTGGCTGTTGGAAGGCAGGCAGAATAGCTTGGGCAATTCGGTGGGTTGGATGGCGTCCTGGATGTCCGCCTCGCCCATGAGCACCTGGTAGATGTTGGGCGACAGTTGGGTCTTGTCGAGCCCCACGCCGCTGGAGGCGTTGCCCTGGGGGTCCATGTCGATGAGCAGCGTTCGTTTTTCCACCGCCGCCAGGCAGGCCGCCAAGTTCACGGTGGTCGTGGTCTTCCCCACGCCGCCCTTTTGGTTGGTGATGCAGATGACTTTGCCCATCCGAAACTTCCCCCGGTCCCTGGCTCCCGCCGCTTAAAAGCCGCGGGGGCGACACTATAGCACCGCGCCCCAGCCCCGACAACGCCGACGAGGGGTGGGGGCCGGGGAAAAAAGCCGGTTAAAAAGCGTTTTTAAAGCGGATGGGTTTGAGTAGGAAGCAAAGGAAGCAAAGCAGGGTGAAAAGCACCGTTCCCACGAAAAAGATCAGCAGCGAATAAGCCAGGGCCTGGGATTGGGACAAGCCGATGAAACCGAACAAAAGGATGAGCGTGCCTTCCCGGGTGCCCATGCCCAGCAGCGTCAGCAGCGACACGATGTTGACCACCGACAGGCAGAAGGACAGGTAGAAAATGTTGATGGAAAGGCCCAGCGCCTGCGCCATCCAGGAAGATCCCTCAAAAAAGAGCGCGTAGGACAGCAGGGATAAAAGCGCGGGGAAAAGAACCCGGGGGCTGTAGAAGGCCTCCATGCCGGCGTGGAAATCGCCGAAAGCCTGCCCCGCCTTTTCCTTCAGCTTGGGGCCCAGCACCCGCTCAAAGACAAGCCGGATCAGCGCTTCCCCAACGGTCCGGTTGAAGGCCACCAAGGACGCCGCGATGAGCAGGCCGAAGAAAATCCAAATCAGGTGCACCACCTGGGGGCTGAGGCCCAGGGCCCCCGGATAGGCCAGGATGCCGAAACTTCCCAGGATGAGCAGAAGATAAAGGTCGAAGACCCGGTCCACCAGGACGCTGGACATGCCGGCGCCGATGGAAAGCCCCAAGTCGTCTTTAAGGTAAAGCACCTTCATGAAGTCGCCCGCCCGGCCCGGGGTCACGTTGCCCCAAAAGAGGCTGCCCATATAGATGAGGAAACAGTTCCACACCGAATAGCGGTGGCCCTGGAGGCGTAGCAAAAAACTCCAGCGCAGGCCCTTGAGGTAAACCATCAGCACCAGGGAAAGGAAGGCCGCCAGGCAAAGCTTGGGGTCGGCGGTCTTGAGCAGGTCCCAGGTGGCCCCCAAATCCACCCGCTTGAGGATGAGCGCGAACAATCCCAGGCCGAGGACGATGGGCAGCGATTTTTTGAACATGCGGTTTCTTCCCCAAGTGGAGGATAAGGCGGCCAGCCCCTGCGCGGTACGGACGGAAACTTTAGATGCGGATCATCTTCAAACCCGCCCGGGCCTTGCGGAAGAAGTCCAGCGGGGTGTGGGTATAGCTCATGTTCTTCATCACGATCTTGGGCCGCAGGTAGAAGGACTTATAGGCGAACTTGAGCAGCTCGATCAATTCCTCGCGGTTCATGTGCTCCTCCCAAAGCCGGGGCTTGAAGTCCGGCGTGGGGTTCTTGGCGAAGTCCGCCCAATAGTCATGGTCGAAGCGCCCCTCTTCCAGGGCCTTGTAATAGATGGCGGTGGCCGGAAAGGGCGTCAAGACGGAAAAATGCACGAAGTCCGGGTCCAGTTCCTTGGCGAACTCGATGGTCTTGAGGGCCATTTCCCGGGTCTCGCCGGGGTTTCCGATCATGAAATAAGCCAGGGTCTTCATGCCGTACTTGCGGGTGGCCTTGAAGATCTTGCGGGCGTGGTCCAGGTCTAGGTCCTTCATCAGGGTCTCCAGCACCTCGGCGTTGCCCGACTCCACCCCATAGTGGATGCGGTCACAGCCCGCGGAGGCCAATTCCTTGAGCATCTCCTCGTCCATGCGGTCGGCCCGGGCCCGGATGTCGAAGGCGATGCCGAGTTTGCGCTTTTTGATCTCGTCACAGATCTCAAAGACGCGCTTGCGGTTCACGTTGAAGGTGTCGTCATAAATGAAGAATTCCCGGATGCCCAGCTTCACGCAGGCTTCCATCTCGTTGACCACGGCCAAGGCCGAGTGGCTCCTGAAGCGGCGGCCCATGGTGGGCCGGTCGCAAAAGAGGCAGCGGTAAGGGCAACCCCGGCTGGTGAACATGGTGGTGATGGGATTGTGCCGGGCGATGAGCGAGTAGTACTTGTGCATGGGCGTCAGTTCCCGGGCCGGATAGGGCAGGCTGTCCAGGTCCTCCACGGGCGGCGCCGGCGGGTTGTCCTTGACCGCGCCCGTTTGGGCGTCGCGGTAGGCCAAGCCGAAAACCTTGTCGTAACTCAGGAGCCCTTCCAGGGCGGACAGAAGCTGGGTGAAGGCCAATTCCCCCTCGCCCTTGATGGCAAAATCCACTTCGGGGATCATCAGGGTTTCCCGGGCGAAGATATGCACGTGGGGCCCGCCGAGGACCACGCGGCAGGCGGGGTTGGCCCGCTTGGCGGCCTGGGCCACCATGCGCGCGTCGATGAGCGTGAAGGTGAGGGTCTGGATGCCCACCACGTCGGGCATGAATTCCCGGATGCGCTTTTCCACGTCCGCGTGGGTGGTTTCCTCGACCTGGCAATCCAGCACGCGGATCTCGTGGGCGGTCTTGGCCTTGGCGTAGCCCGCCACGTAAAGAAGTCCCAGGGGCGGGTTGTAGCCCCGCTCCTCGTCGATGACCGAGGGGATGTTGGTGGTGATCATGTGCTCGGAAGGGGGGTTGATGAGCAAAACTTTCATTAGCGGCCTCTTTTCACCAGCAGATCGGCCAAGAGACCCAAAGCGGCGATCTGGAGGCCTGCGACGAACAGTAAAAGGGTGGGGGCTGTCAGGCCCAAGCCTTCCTCGTGGGCCCGGAGGGCGGACGCCAGGGAAGCTAAGAAGATGATACCGCTCAGGGGGATAAAAATCTTCAAGGGTTTGAAATACATGACCACCCGCAAAACCAGGGCGAAAAAGTTGAGGGTGTCGCGAAAAGGGCGGATTTTCGACTCCCCCACCCGGGGCAGGTAGCGGATGGGCACATACCGCACAATGTAGCCGTGGCATTCCAGCGCCAGGGTGATGGTGGTGGTGAAGGAGAAGCCGTTCGGGAAAAGGCCCTCATAGCGGGCCATGGCGCTTTTCTTGAAAATCCGCATGCCCGAATTCAGGTCGGGGATCTTGCGCTCGGCCAGGTAATTGGCCCATTGGCCCAGGAACCATTTGGGAAGCCGCCGCAGCTTCGGGATGGCGGCCCCGGGGCTGGTGCGGGCGCCCACCACCATGTCGTTGGTGTCCATGACCTTGAGCAGCAATGGCAGCTCCTCGGGCAGGTAGGTCCCGTCGGCGTCCAGGATCGCGATGAAGTCGCCCTTCGCCTGCCGGATGCCGGCCTTCAAGGAAGCGCCGTAGCCGCGGTTCTCGCCCATGGAAATCACTTGGGCCTTGGCGCCCCGCGCCTTGAGCGCGGTGGCGTCGGAGCTCCCGTCGTCCACCAGGATGATCTCATGGGGGACCTTGGCGGCTTTTAGGGCCGCGCGGGTGCGCCCAATGGTTTGGGCCACCGCCCCTTCCTCGTTATAGGCCGGGATGACGACGGACAAAAGCCCGGGGAACTTCATTTAAGTTCCACCTGCGCCTCGGTGTAGTGCGGCGGGCCCTGGGGCAGGGACGCGCTCACCCGGACCTTGTAGACCCCCGGGTTCACCCAGGGCGAGAAGGGGATGGCGCCGTAAAAATACCACTCGCGTTTTTTCTCGTCCTTGCGGAAGAGCAGTTGGGGCGAACCCATGACTTCCACCGTGCCCACCACTTGGGTGGCGTCCATCGGCGCGTTGATCTCGGCCAGGGCCGGCTTCCCCCGGTAAAGGGGCAGGGGCGTCACCTTGAGCTCAAGCGTGGAGTCCATCACGCCCAAGGTCGCGCAACCCCAAGGGGCCAGCGGCGGCAAAAGGAAAAATAAAATGAATAATTTTCGCAAAAGGGGACCTCTTGATCCGAAAGGGTGAGGCGCCTCCCCGAAAAGCCGGAGGCGCGGCAGGGGAGGCTACTTGGCCGCCTTGGTTTCCAGGGCCGCCGCGGCCTTGGCCGCTTCCCGCTGGGCCTTCATCTCGCGGGTTCTTTCCAAAAGCTTCAACTTGGCCTTCTTCTCTTTATACTCTTCCCGGACTTCCTTATAGACGAACACATTGGCCTTCAACAACATGGTCTCGGCCAGATAAGCGCCCACCGAGAAATTGACGTAAGCCGGCAGGACCGCCGAAAGGGAAAGCAGGGCCAAAAGCCAAAGCCCCTGTTCCACCTGGGCCGGGCCCAGGACGGGGCGCTGGATCACGCCCAAGTACACCAAGAGGCCCATCAAGAGGAAGATCACGACCAGGAAAAAACCCAGCAGTCGGCTGGTGGAGCGGATTTTCTCATGGGTGCGCTTCAAGTCGTCGGCGTAATCCTTGATGGACAGGCCCCCCTGTTCCAGGGTTTCCTTCCAATTATCGTCCCATAAGAGGATCTTGCGGCGCAGCATGATGCCGAACACCACCACCGCGAAGGTCACCGACCAGGCCACCAAGGACAAGAACAGATAACCCAAAGCCGGACCCACCGAATAGCTCTCCATGCCGCCTCCCGAAACGGACCTGAAAATTTACGATTGCGTCAATTGGACCGTCGTGTCCAAAAGTTCCAGCAAACACTTTTTGACTTCCAACCAGGGGTCGCCGCCGTCCCCGCTCTGCTTGGCCTGTTGCCAGGCCGCCGTCAATTTTTCCAGGGCCTTGTCGCCCTCGGCGATGTGGCCCATGCGCAGGGCCAGTCGATGCTGCCCTTCTTCCTGCTCCAGGTCTTCCTTCAGGCGGGCCAAGAGCTGTTCCTGCCCCTTGCCGCTCATGACCTCGGCCTCGATGGCGGCCCGAAGCTCGGCCTCAATCTTCTGCCGGATGGACCCTTCCAAAACCTTCAAAAGCTCGTTTTGGTCCGAGGACAGGTTGGCGGGCATCGCCGCGGGTTTGGCCGCGGGGGCCATGGATTCCCATTCGGCCTCGGATACCAGCTCGGCCTTGATGCCCCGGTTGCCGCCGAAAATCGTGGGCACGAGCTCGGTTATCTTATCATGGTAGACTTTGAGCCCCACCTCTATTTCTTTATGCGTCTCGGCGTTGGGGGAGGCCAAAATCACGTTATATTTGGTGGTTTCCTTGATCCGGCCTTTTTTGAGGTGGTCAAAAAGCCTGGCTTCCTTGACCTGGATGAGCTTGAGGAAGGCGTCCCATTGGGTTTGAAGGGCGGGATCGATGGGCATGGAAGCTCCAGTGTTTATTACCGGACCCGCTTGAGCAGGCCGGGAAGAATGGGCAACAAGTCGCCGGCCAAAAGTCCGTCCGGGCCGAGCATTTGGGAGGCTTTTTCGCCGGCCAAACCATGCAGGTAGACCCCCGCGGCGGCGGCGTCAAAGGGTTTCAAGCCTTGGGCCAAAAGGCCGCCCAGGATGCCGGACAAAACATCACCCGTGCCTCCGGTGGCCAATCCCCGGTTGCCCGTGGGGTTGATCCGCACCCGGCCCTGGGGATCCGCGATCACCGTATGCGGGCCTTTCAACACAACCACCGCATTATACTCACGGGCGATTTGCTTCGCAATGTCAAGGCGCCGGCGCTCCACGGCCTCGGCCGTGGTCCCCAGGAGCCTGGCCGCCTCGCCCGAATGGGGGGTGAGCAAGGCCGGGGCCAAGGCCCTTTTGAGCCAAGACCCCTTCCCCGCCAAGAGAAAAAGGGCGTCCGCGTCCAGGACCATGGGCGCGCGTAGGCGCGGCAATAATTTTTGCAACAAACGGGCCGTCTTGGGGTTGCGGCCCAGGCCCGGCCCGATGACCAGGGAATCCATCCTTTGGGAAAGGCCCAAGAGCTTCCCCTCGGCCTTCGGCGAGAGGAACCCGCCGCCCGTCTCAGGCAGGGGCGCGGTCATGCTTTCGGTCAATTTCACGGCCAGGATGGGATAGATGCTTTTCGCGCAGGCCACCGTCACCAACCCGGCGCCGATGCGCTGGGCGCCCCAGGCGCAAAGGGCCGCCGCGCCGGTCAATCCGGGGGAACCCGCCACCACCAAGACCCGTCCCCGGGTCCCCTTGTGGACCTCGCCGTCATAGCGGGGCAGGAATCCTTTGACCATGCGAGCGTCGGTCAATTCGGCCGAAAGAAAAGATTCCTGCAGCAAGGCCGGGGGAAAACCGATTTTATCGAGGAGGATTTCCCCCGTGTAAGACGGGGCGCCCGGCATGTAGAAGCCGGGCTTGGGCAGGCCGAAGGTGACCGTCCAACGGGCCCGGATCGCCTCGCCCAGGGGCCTGCCCTCGTCCGCCGAAAAACCCGAGGGGACATCCAGGGCCAGGATGGGCTTGCCCGACCGGTTGGCTTTTTGAATGAGGGCCTTGACCAATCCCCGCGGGGCGCGCGAAAGCCCGGTGCCTAAAAGGCCGTCCACCAAAAGATCCGAGGAATCGAAGAAAGCTTTGGCCCGGGCGGGGTTTAATTTTTTTCCCATGGTTTCAAGGGGGACCCGGGCGGCCTTGGCCTTTTGGTATTGCCGCGCGGTTTCGGCGCTCAAGTCCCCCGGGGCCGCGGCCAAAAACACCTTGACCGAAGCGCCCTTCTTTTTCAAAAGCCGGGCCAGCGCCAGCCCGTCCCCCCCATTGTGGCCCTTGCCCGAGAGGATCCCGATTTTTTTGCCCGGGAAGGACCCGGCCTTTCGGCGCAAGACCCGCAAGGCGGCCCCCGCCGCCCGTTCCATGAGCCGCGCCAGGGGAATCCGGTATTTTGCGGCCGCCAGGGCATCGATTCGTTTGAGGTCTTGGGAATAAGCGAGTTTCACGGCTTTTTCCTCGCTAGCGGTGGATTTGGTAAAGCACGCTCTCGAAATCCTGGGTCTGGAACCGGAAACCCGTGGCCGCCACCCGGTTTTGCACCGCGGGATCGGCCATCACGTCGGTCAAGAGCGGCACCACCGAACTGGCGTTGGTATAGAGGATCTCGGCCCCGTGCCGGTCCCGGAGGGTCTGGTCCACGAATCCCAACCGCGGCGTATAGAAGGAATGCAGCAACAGGTAGTCGCCCGGGTTGGGCTTGAAGGGCAGCACCAGGGGCTCAATGTCCCGCCCGGACCAATAGCGGGTCTTGGGGACTTCGTCGGAATAAATGACCGCGTTCGGCGGCAGGGTCTTCAGGTATTCGGCCGAGCGGCGGATGTCGCCGAAGGAATCGGTCTGGTAGGCGATGGCCATCATGGAAAAGGTGATTTGATAGAGGAGTCCCAAGGTCAAAAGGCCGTTCTTGAGCACCATGGCCCAGAGGTTTCCCCGTTTCTTTTTCCATTCCAGGAACAAGGTCTCCAGCTCAAAGCCCGCCCCCACCAGGAAAACCGGCAGGAAGATCAAAAGATACCGATCCTGGTAGGCCGTGGGAAAAAGGCGGGTGAGGAGCAGTAGCAGGCAAAGGGGCAAGGGGACGCGCCGCCAGACCCGGCCCAGGGGGCTCTTGACCGTGCCCATGCGCCAGAGCCCCCCCAGGGACAGGAAGAAAATCAGCGGGGTGAAGAGATAAACCGGCTGGGTCAGGTAGGCGTAAAAATGCTCGGCCAGGTTGGCCAAAGGATTGCCCAGATGCAGGCCTTCCCCATAGGCCTGGAGGATCAACGAAAGGTGCGGCCCCAAAAAAACCAGCGGAACCGCCCAGACCAGCGCCGCCAGCAGGGGGTTTCGGACCTCCACCCGGTTTCTCAGTTTCCACCCCGCGGCGAGCAGCCAAGGCAGCAGTAAGAACCCCTCGGGCCGGGCCAGGGCCGCCCCCGCGCCGAAGAGGCAGGCTTCCACCCAGGCTTTTTCGTCTTGTTCCAACATGGCTTCGCAAAGCCTTTCCACCGAAGCCCAAAAACAAAGCAGCAACAGGGTGTCGGCCATGACCCGCAGCGACCATTGCCACAAAAGCGGCGAGACGAGCCCCATCAGGCAGACCATGCCCGTCATTTCGACCGACATCCAACGCCTGGCCAAACGCCAAAGCGGGATGAGGAAAAGCAACCCCGCCAGGGAGGCCAAGGAGCGGCCCCAGAGGATTCCCGAGAAGCCGAGCTTCTCCCCGGCCCAAACCAGCGCCGGATAACCCGGCAATAGCACGAAACGGGGGGTGGGCACCCGGTCCGGGGAGAAATAAGTGAGGTTCAAAATGCCGTCGGTGTTCTCGGTGGCGTTATTCGAAAGCAGGGTCCAGCGGGTGGCGGCGCCTAAAATCAAGAGGAAGAAAAACCAGACCCAAGTCAATTGACGGTCGGTGAAAACCCGGGGTTGGTAGGCGGGCGGCTTCATTTAATTTTTCTCCAGGAGGACCCAGGCGGTGGCGTCCCGTTTGCTGTGGGCGATGGATAGGTGCAGGGACCCAATGCCGCGTTGCCGGCGCAGCTCCTCGAAGACGCCGGTCAACTTCAAGGAAGGCTTGCCGCTGGGCTCCTTCACCACCTCGATCTGGGACCATTTCCAGCGGCCGCCGAAACCGTGGCTGAAGGCCTTGATCACGGCTTCCTTGGCGGCGAAGCGGCCCGCCAGCGAGGGATAGGGGTCGCTTTTCCTCAGGCAATAAGCGGCTTCACCCGGGGTGAAGAGGCGCTCAAGGAACCGCCGCCCGTGCCTTTCGTGCGCCGCCTTGACGCGCTCAATCTCGATTAAATCCACGCCCGTTCCGACGATCATGGGAGGCCCTTTGGCTTTTGAGTTCCATTTGATTCTAAGGCAAGGCCCCTCAAATCCGCACGAAAACCTTGCCGTCCTCGATCTTGGTCTCGTAGGTCTTGAGATTCTGGTCCGAAACGCCTTCCACCACCCGGCCCGTGGCGAAGTGGTAGGACCAGTGGTGCAGGGGACACACGATGGTTTGGCCCTTGAGGCTTCCTTTTCCCAAGGATCCTCCCAGGTGGGTGCAGGCGTTGTCCACCGCGTAGGCCTTGAAGTTGGAGTAAATCAGGGCCAGTCTCACCCCCGAGGCTTCCACCACCATCAGGCGGTTTTGG
>DATKNU010000164.1:0-14112 GCA_035541195.1 bacterium | reverse complement strand
GTGGGAAGCTTGCTCTTGGCCGGTTGCGGGGCGCCCCGGGTTTATCCGCCGGCCTTCAACCTCTATGGCTACCAAAGGGTGGCCGTCATCCCCTTCGACAACCAGACCCAAGATCCGGCCTTGGGCGCGGCCGTCCAATCCGAGATGGTGGATCAAATCTCCCAATTGAACGCCGTGCCTTTGGTGGACGTGGCCCAAACGGGCGCCTATTTGAAAAGCCTGCGGGCCGACCCCGCCTCGGTGGCCGCCAATCCGGACTTGATGAGGGAAATCGCCCAGCATTTCAAGGCGGACCTGATCCTGGTGGGATCTTCCACGGGTTACCTCGAGATCTTAAAGGACCAAGCCCCCCAAAGGTCCGACGACGGCCGTTGGGGCTTCAACACTTTCCGCAAGGTGTCGGTGGCCGCCCGGGCCCAGCTGTTGGACCCTTCCAGCGGCAGCCTGGTCTGGAGCCAGAAGAACCAGGGCTACAGCTATACCAACACCTTCAATCCCTTGCCCATCCCGCCGGGTTTGCAGTTGCCGGATCAAGTGAACGGCTTGCTGGACTTGGCCAATTTGGTGAAAAACCGGGTCCTTCAAAAAGACGACCGGGAACCGGCTTCTTTCGACGAGAATAGTTCGGGCCAGTTGCTTTATCGCCAAAGCCATTATTTCGCCAAGCTCCGCGAGGACGCCACTTACGAGGTGGTCAACGCCATTGTGGACGACTTCCGCGGGCATAATGGGTGGGTGCCGGGCGGGAAGAGCGCCGCCCCATGAACTTTTTGTCAATGTTCCTCCCTGAGTAGGGTTTGAGGTCCTCCGATTTTTTCGGTAAAAAACCAGTATTTTGGTAGAATTTCGGGGGTCAAAGACTTTTCCCTTCCGGGTCGCGCGCGGTTCTTAAGCCAGCCGAGGGGAAAATTCCACGGCCCGTTGAAAAGCCGTCGGCCGGAAGGGAAAAAGCGGCCTCCCCGTCCGTCCCTCCCGGTCGCCGCAAGGCAGGGAGAGGGGGCGGGTTTTCTTTCTTGAGGTTCTTTTTCTTAATCGTGATACTCCTGCGGCCCAGGGGTCGCAGCGCTAAAAGAGCTTTTGGCCGGTCCTGTCCTGGGACGGGCGCCATTCCCTGATGACCGAGGAAGCTTATGCCAGGTAAAAAGAAAAGGCGGACCGCCGTCCCCCGGCGCCGTCCCGTGACGCCACCCGCCGCGCCGCAGAAGGCTTTTCCCGCCGCCGAACACTTCTTCAAACCCCTTTTCCCCCTGGTTTCCGTCCTGCTGGGACTTTGCTTGGTCCTGAGGGGCCCGCGGGAAGCGGGCTGGGGCATTTTGGCGGTGACCGCGGTTCTTTTCCTGGTGAGGCCCCTCATCGGGGGCTTGGCCCCCACGGCGCGCTTGGGAACGGCCGTCTTGGGTTGGGTTCTCACGGCCTTGGGTCTTTCTTCGGTCCACGATTACGCCGACATCCTGCCTTCGGGATTGCTGTTCCACTTGGGCCCCGCCCTGGCCGGGACCCTGTTTTTCGCCGGCTTTGCCCTGATGACGGCCGCTTTCAGCCTGCCGGAGGCCAAAGAAATCCCCGGCGCCCGCGGGCCGGGAGAAGACCTGAAGACTTGGCAAGTCGCCTTGGGGCTGGCCGCGTCCCTGGGCGCGGTGTTGTTCGTCGGATTGGCCCATTTGAACGAACCGCCCGGATTCTACTGGGACGACAATGGAACCGTCATCCAGGACATCCGGACCGTTTACGAGCTTCATATTTACGGCATCATCATGCCGACCAGTTTCCGCGAACCCGCCATCACCTATTGGACCGCCTTGCTTTGGTACCTGTTTCCCCAGGAGACGGGGGTCCATATGCAGCGCATCGGACCCGTTTTTATGGATATGGCGGTCGTCCTCATGCTTTATCTCTTGGGGAAGGAGGCGGCTGGACGCCGGACCGGTTTGTGCCTGGCCGCCTTGGGAGCCGTCAACAAGTGGTATCTCACGGAGACGGTTTGGGGTTCGGGGCTCATCCTGGTGGTGCTGGCCATGGGTTGGTCCTTCCTGGCCTTGTTGCGGATCTTCCGCGATCCCCGCTGGACCCGCTTCGTCTTTTTTGCCTTTGCGGTGGCTTTTGGAATCTACAGTTACGGCGCCTACCGGCCTTTTTCCTTCTTCATGGTCTTGGCCCTGGCGGCCTGGATCTGGGCGAAAAGGAAGGATTTGGACCTGGGCCGGGCCGGGTGGGTCCTGATCCTGGCCTTTACTTTCATTTGGGGACTGATGTTCCTTTGGAAGAACGGGTTCCTGCCCGGGCCGCTCAAAGGCATGCTGACGGCCCCCTTCGTCTTGGGGGTCTTGGTCCCCGGGTCCCTGGGAATCCTGTTGGTTTTCACGGCCTTCCGGTCTTGGCGCTCCGGCGGCCGCGACGGCGTTGCCTTGAAGTTCGCCTTGGCGCTTGGCTTGACGGCTTTGCTGGTCTATCCCCTCGTGACCCATCCGGCCTATACCATGCGGGTAGCCGAATTGAACACCTTCCACAACGGGGCCAATCCCGTGCACGGACCGGGCGCGTTGCTGGACAAGGTGGGGAAGACCATCCGGGAGATCTTCCTGGGCGACGGGTTCTGGGGCGATTCGGCCTTCGATTTTCAAAGCACCTGGATCATCACCTTGGGACTGGCCTTCTTTTGGGCGCGGCCGTCCTGGATGGGCGCCCTTTGGTTGGTCGCCGCCCTCGTGGGCCTCGCGCCCCACATCCTCAGCAAGGACGAGTACAACGGACGGGCCTTGGCCTCCAGCCCTTCCTTTCTTTTGCTGGGGGCCTTGGGCTTGGAGGGCCTGCGGGCCTGGGGGGCGCAACTTTGGGATAAGAGGAACTTTAACCGCTTTTTTGCCCTGCTGCTGGCCTGCTTCTTCGCCTGGCAATGCTATACCAGCTATCACTCGATATTCGGGAATTGGTACTATTCGCGCGGCGTGGAAGCCATGGTCAGCCGGCAAGTGGTCCTGGATTCGCCGGCGCGGCGCGTCTACTTGAGCCTGGCGCCTTTTTGTTCCTCGCCCTCCTGCCAGGGGATCCTGGACGAAGGCCACCCGCTTTATGTCCTGCGGGACTCCAATCCCATTTTCCTCGCCCCGGACGAGGCGCCGAAGGACCTGGTGGTGATCGCCTTCAGGGGGGACCAGGCCCTCAAGGCCCGACTGGACCGTGAATTTCCCAGGGCCCAATGGACCCAGGTCAACGCGCAGACCTTCCATTACCCGGGAACCGAAGCGGGGGATGCGGAAGGCGGGTTCTACCGGGTCTTGATCACGGCGGACCAGTTGCCCGATCGGCCCGGGAAGCTCTTCTATATCCTGCGCAAGCCCTTGGGACCGGGATTTTGGGTCAGGGATTTTTACTCGGGCAATTATGGGATGGCCTGTGGAAGCGTCGGATGGGAGGACGGGGTTGGGCGGCTCCGGGCGCCTTTTCCCACGCCGGAGGTGGTCCATTCGGCCGCCTTCCAAGGAGTTTTCCGGGCATCGGCGGACGGCGCCTATCGATTCACGGTGACGGCGCATAACTATGTGCGGCTTTTCATCGACGGGAAAAAGGTCCTCGACCTGCGTTCCGATTCACCCCTGCCGCCCACGGGCCGGGGTGTGCTTGAGCTGGCGAAAGGGGATCATCCCCTGCGTTACGAGGTTTATTTCTTGGGCGACGAGTCGATCCCCGATATCACGGTCCAAGGGCCGGGGTCGGGAGTCCGGGAACTGGATGACCCCGGCCCTTGATTAAAAAGCGCCATGGAGGATCGAACGGATGAAGAAACGCCCGCGTCAAAAAAGCAGGAAGGGGTCCCCGGCGCCGATGGCCGCGCCTTCCGGATTGGCCTTTCCCCGGGAAGCCTTTGAAAGGGCCCTGCCCCTTCTCGCGCTCCTCGCCGCCGCCGTCCTTTGGCGGGCCCATGAGCCCCGGATCGCCGGGGCGCTGGCCCTCGCGGCTTTGGGCTTGGCTTTTTCCGGATCTTGGTTGTCCGGCTTGGCCCCCACTTCCCGTTTCGGTCTGGTCATGGGAGGGTGGTTCGCCGTGGCGGTGTCCTTCGCCGCGGTCCCGGATTATGCGGCGGCCCTGCCCCCGGCCTTTGCCTTGGTGGCCCCCTATTCGGGGATGATCCTCGTCTTGGGGTTCGCCCTGCTATGGGCGGGCCTCAGGACTTCCCCCGATCCATCCCCGCAGCGGCCCGGCCCCCGGTCCTGGCAGGTCTGGGGGATGCTGCTGATCCTGTCGGCTTACAGCCTTTGGACGACGATCCTCAACCTGGACGTCCCCATCGGCTATTATTGCGACGATTCGGCCGCCGCCATCGAAGTTTCCATGCGGATGAATTATCTGCATGAATTGCCGCTCATCGGCCCCTACAGCCTCAGCGAGACGGGAGGCCACATCCTCACGGCGGCCTTGTGGAGGCTCCTGCCCGACCAGTCCGCGCTGCACATTTCCTACTTGGGGGCCGAGGTCACGGCCCTGGCGAATATTTGGCTGCTTTATTTTCTGGGGCGGGAAGTCGCGGGCCGGCGCGTGGGGCTGATCTGCGCGGCTTTAGGTACGGCCTGCAAATGGGTCCCGGGGGAAGTGGTGGCCGTTTATTTCCCGGTCACCGCCACTTTGGCGGCGACCTGGTCGCTTTGGGCCTTGGTCCGCCTGGCCAAACGGCCGACCTGGCTTCGTTTCGCCCATTGGGCCCTGGCCGTCTCCTACGGAACCTACACCTATCCGGCTTTTCGGCTTTTCGGTTTCTTCATCGTCGGGGCCCTTTTCATCTGGGTTTTTCTCGGGCCGGACCGCAAAAAAAGCCCGGCCGGATGGGCCCTGGGCGCCTGGGGAGGGGTTTTTTGGATGGTCAATTTCCTGGTGACCAATGGTTTTTGGCACCGGGCCGGGGGCGGGTCGCCATTCGGGCAGGCGTCGGTCTTCGCGTTCCTGGCTTTGGGCGCCCTGCTGCTGGCCCTGGTCCTGCGGCAATACCTGACGCGGGGCCTGGATGGGTTGGTGTTGAAACTGGCCTTTGGGCTGTCCACGGTCCTTTTGCTGGTTTCCCCCATGATTTACAACAAGGATTATTCCGACCGTTTTGCCATCCTGAACCCGGCGGCCCACGGGGACGCCTCCGGGATGGCCTTGTTCCACCGCGTCGGCCTCACCTTCCAGGCTTGTTTCATGGACGCCGGGTCTTGGGGCAGTTCGGCCTTCGACCTCCAGGCCGCCTGGCTTTTCGCGTTGGGGGCCGCGGTCTTTTTGGCCCGCCCCACTTGGACGCTGGCGCTTTTCTTCGCCGCGGCCTGGGTGGGACTGGCGAACCATTTCGTTCCCGAATACGCCTATAACGGGCGCTTGGCCTGCGCCGTCACCCCCTTGTTCCTGCTGGCTTCCGTGGGGGTGGGACGGCTGTGGGATTGGGGCCTTCGATTATGGGAACCGCGGTCCTGGAACGCCTTTTGCGTCATGGCGCTTTGTTCCTTTTTCGCTTGGGAAGCCTATGGGAGTTACCAGAACGTTTACCGCTATGAGGTGTACTATCCCGGCATCGAGCCTTTGGTCAGCCGGCAGATCATCCAGGATTCCCCCCGGAACCGCGTTTATTTGACCCTCTTGCCCTTCTGTTCCTCGCCCGAATGCCAAGGGGTCTTGGATGAGGGCCATCCTTTCTATGTCTGGCGGGACAAGAACCCGGTCTATTTGTCGCCCGGAGAAACGCTCCCGGACCTGGTGGTCCTGGTCTTCGCGGGTGACACGAAGTTGAAGGGCGAACTGCAGAAGCAATATCCGCAGGCCCAATGGACCGGGGTCGATTTCCACACCTTCCATTATCCCACGGCGGATCCGGGGGATCGGAACCCCCGTTTTTATCGGGTCTTGGTGCCGGCCGCCTCGATCACGAAGGATCCGTCGCGCCTGATTTATCGGGTCGATGTCCCCGCGGGGGGATGGATCCGGGATTATTATTGGTTGAGCTACCGGCCGGGATACGGCGCCATCCGAATCGAGGATTGGAGCCCCTCCCTTCAAGCGCCGCCCCCCTCGCAAGACGAGGTGAGTACGGCGTCTTTCGACGGCACTTTCCGGGCCCCCGCGGACGGCACCTACGTCCTCACCGTCGAGGACCCGAACTTCGCCATCTTGCGCATCGGATCCCGGGACGTCCTGGACAACCGGGCTTCCGGCAACGGCCCTTTCACGGCCCGAGGGACGGTGGAACTGAAAAAAGGCAGTTACCCCGTCCATTACGTGGTCTATTTCAGGGTGAGCCCGACGGTTCCGCAGATCAAGGTCCAGGTTCCGGGTTCGGACAGCGCCGTGACCTTGGATGATTTGGACCGATGAGGGGCATTTTCCGGTCGGTTGGTTCTCCCCGCCGACCCAGCTTGAACCAAGGACGGTAAACGACCCGTGGCCCATCTATCCGTGGTGATACCGGTTTACCGGGCCGAGGGATGTTTGCCCGAACTTTACCGTCGGCTGGGGAAAGCCCTCTCCCAGGTCACCCGGAATTACGAGATCGTGATGGTGGAGGATTGCGGGGGGGACGGTTCCTGGGACATCCTGAAGGGATTGGCGGCGAAGGACAAACGCGTCAAGGCCATCCGCCTCACCCGGAATTTCGGCCAGCATTACGCCATCACGGCGGGGTTGGACCACGCGGACGGGGATTGGGTCGTGGTGATGGATTGCGACCTGCAGGACCGTCCCGAGGAAATCCCCAGGCTTTACGCCAAGGCGCAGGAGGGCCATGAGGTGGTCCTGGCCCGAAGGGTGGAACGGCGGGACCCGGCCCTGAAACGCGCGACTTCCTGGATATTCTACAAGCTTTTTACCTGGCTTTCCGGATTGCCCTACGACGGAAGCGTCGGCAATTTCCGCATTTTCTCCCGGCAAGTCGCCGACGAGTTTCGCGGCATGCGGGAACACCTGCGCTTTTTCGGCGGTCTCATGGAATGGATCGGTTTCCCGGCGGCTTCCATCGATGTCCGGCATGATCCCCGGTTCGCGGGGAAGACTTCCTATACTTACGCCAAGCTCGTTCGGTTGGCCCTGGAAGCCATGATCGCTTACTCGGACAAACCTTTGCGCATGGCCGTGCAGGCGGGTTTCTGGATGTCCCTGCTTTCCTTCCTGGGCGCGGCGGTGATTTTTTACCGGGCCCTGGCCCATAATATTTCCATCGCCGGGTGGGGGAGCCTCATGGTCTCCCTTTATTTCATCGGGGGGCTCATCATCGCGATCCTGGGCGTCGTGGGCCTTTACCTGGGCAAGACCTTCAGCGAGACCAAAAAAAGGCCCCTTTACATCATCCGGGAAGCCCAAAACCTTTCCCGCCGGCGCCCGGCCTAGGCCGCGGGGTGGAAACCCAAATCCTGGAATGGGACAGCTCCTTTTTCGGGTTTAAGGTCGGCCGCGTGCTGGCGCCCCGACTGGACGCCCTGGGGTTGCGGCAAGCCTTGGAAGGGCTGGCTTCCCAGTCGGTGGCCATGGTTTACTGGTCTTGCGACCCAAAAGACGGCCCTTCGCGGGAAGCGGCCTTGGGTTTGGGCGGTTTGAAGGTGGACGAAAAACGCCTTTATCGCCGGAACCTGGCCGGCGCGGGACGGGACGTCCCCGCGGGGGTGGAACCTTACGGCTTGCGTGAGCCTGACGCCGATCTGTTGCGGCTGGCGGTCTTGAGCGGCGGCCATTCCCGCTTTCGGGTGGATCCCCGGTTCCCCCGGGAGCGGTTTGTCGCCCTTTACGAGCGCTGGATGCGGGCGTCCCTGACGGGCGAAATGGCCGAGACCGTTTGGGTGGCCCGCCGGCAAGGCGCCTTGGCCGGCATGGTGACTTTGGGCCGCCAAAAGGCCGAGGCCTTTATCGGGCTCATCGCGGTGGACCCTTCTTATCCCCGGCAAGGCGTGGGCGGGGATCTGGTGAAGGCGGGGTTGGCCTGGGCTTTGGAAAAAGGTTGCGCGACCTCCCGGGTGGTGACCCAGGGGGGCAACCTGCCGGCTTGCCGGCTTTACGAAAAGGCCGGTTACCAAGTCGACCAAGTGGAAGACGTCTATCATTTTTGGTTGAGGGATCCCTGAACCATGGAAGCCATTCCATTCAATAAACCCCACCTGACGGGCCGGGAGCTGGATTTCATCCGCCAGGCCCACGAGAACGGTCAACTGGCGGGGGATGGCCCCTTCACGGCCAAGTGCCATGGTTGGTTGGAGGAAAACCTCAAAAGCCCCAAGGCCCTGCTCACCCATTCCTGCACGGCGGCCCTGGAGATGGCCGCCCTTTTGGCGGACCTGAAGCCCGGGGACGAGGTCATCCTGCCTTCCTATACTTTCGTTTCCACCGCCAACGCCTTCGCGCTGCGGGGGGCGGTGCCGGTTTTCGTGGACGTGAGGCCCGATACCCTGAACCTGGATGAGGCCAAGATCGAGGAGGCCTTGACGCCCCGGACCCGGGCTTTGGTCCCGGTCCATTATGCCGGGGTGGCTTGCGAGATGGATCCGATCCTGGAACTGGCCCGCCGCCGAGGGCTCTTGGTGGTGGAGGACGCGGCCCAGGGCATTTGCGCCCAGTACCGGGGCCGGCCCCTGGGAAGTTTGGGGCATTTGGGGGCCCTCAGCTTCCATGAGACCAAGAACATCATCTCGGGGGAGGGAGGGGCGCTCTTGGTCAATGACCCGGCCTTCGCGGACCGGTCGGAGATCATCCGGGAAAAAGGCACCAACCGCAAAAAGTTTTTCCGGGGACAAGTGGATAAATACACCTGGGTGGACCTGGGATCCTCCTACCTTCCCGGGGAGATCGTGGCGGCTTTCCTTTGGGCCCAGATGCAGGAGGCGCGGCGCATCACGGCCAAGCGGCTCCAGATATGGGACTATTACCATCGGGCCTTCGCCCACGCGGAAAAGAAGGGGTTGGCGCGGCGGCCCATCGTGCCGGATCATTGCCAGCACAACGCCCACCTTTATTACCTGCTTTTGCCCGACCTTCAAAGGCGCACGGCCCTCATCGCCCATTTGAAGGCCCGGGGCATCCAGGCGGTTTTCCACTATGTGCCCTTGGACTCCTCGGAGTTTGGCCGCCGTTGCGGTCGGGCGGGCGGATCCTTGGAAAATACCCGGGACTTGAGTTCCCGCCTGGTACGCCTACCCCTCTGGGTGGACATGGAAATTGAAAAAGAAGCGTCCGCCGTCGTGGAGGCGGTGCTGGACTTTTTGAAGTGACCGCCCTTTGAAGGCTCCCATGAAACTCAGCATCCGCCGGAAAATCGCCTTGGGGTTTGGGGGCGCCTTGGCGGCGCTTTTTTTGGTCGGCGCCCTTTCGGTCGTCAGCATCATCCGATTGAGGGACGCCACCCTTTGGGTCGAGCATTCTCTGCAGGTCATCGAATCGGCCCAGAAGGTGACGATCAACCTGCGCAAGGCCCTGGTTCAATACCGAGGCTACCTCTTGACCCGGGACGCGGCTTACCTCAAGAACTACCAGGGCCAGGTTCGGGTCACGCTGGACGGCCTGAACGGCGTCAAAAAGCTGGTCGCGGATAATTCCAACCAAACCGAGAACCTGGTGCGCGTGGAGGCCCTGGTTTGGGACCGCTTGGCCAACATCCAGGAGGGCCTCAAGGCCTGCGCCCGTGGCGGGTTTAAGTGGGCTTTTGACGATTCCAACAGCATGCCGAACCTCAAGTTGACCCAGCGCCTCGATGAGGCGGTCCAAACGATGGTGGTGTCCGAGCGGGGGCTATTGGAGGACCGCAAAAGGGCCGAGGAATCCAGCACCCGGATCGTGCTGGCGGGTTTGGTGGCCAGCGGCGGCGCGGCCTTGCTCATCTGCGCCTTGGCTTTCCGGATGGTGCTGCGGGAAACCGACAAACGGGCCGAATTCCAAAAAATGCTCATGCGCAACGAGCACCGGCTCTTCCAGTTCTTGGAGGCCGTGCCCTTGGGCATCCTCATCATGGACAAGGACAAGAAACCCTATTACCTGAACCGCAAGGGCAAGGAGCTTCTGGGCCGCTCGGTGGGCGGGGCGGCGGCGGGTTCCACGGCCCAATTCCTCCAGGCTTATAAACAGGGGACCGGGGAACTTTACCCCGAGGATCAATTGGCCATCGTGCGGGCTTGGAAGGGCGAGAGCACTTCCATTGAGGACGTGGAGGTCCACCGGCCCGACGGGACCGTGATGCCCCTCCAAGTCTGGGGCACCCCCCTGCGGGACCCGAACGGCGAGATCCTTTACGCCATGTCGGTGTTCGGCGACATCACCGAGCGCAAGCAAATCGAGGAGATGAAATACAGCCTGATTTCCATCGTGTCCCACCAGCTCAAGACCCCGGTGGCGGAAATCAACGGTTACATCGAGAACTTGGTGGAAGGGCTGGCGGGCCCCTTAAACGCCCGCCAGAGGGATTACCTGATGGATATGCGGGAGATCGGCATGGATAATTTCCGCCTCATCTCCGACCTTTTGAGTCTCTCCAAGATCGAGCGGGGCCTCATGGCGGTCAACCTGGAAACCTTGGAGGTGGCCGACCTGGCGCGCATGGCCCTGCGCGATTATGAGAAGACCATCCACCGCAAGGAACTGTCGCTGTCGCTGGAAGGCGTCCCCCGGGGGCTTTTCGTGACGGCGGACCGGGACAAGCTGGTGGAAACCATCCGGAACCTGGTGAGCAACGCCCTCAAGTTCACCGACCGGGGCGGCATCTCGCTTTCGGCCCGCGTCCAAGGGGACCGGGTGGAGTTGGACGTGGCCGACACGGGCACGGGCATGAGCGACGCCGCCATGGCCCAGCTCTTTTCCCCCAAACGCGTTTTGGGCACCGAAGCCTCCCGGGCGGGGGCGGGGCTGGGGCTTTACGTGGCTAAAAATTTCATGAAGGCCCAAAAGGGCGACATTTGGGTGAAGAGCGAGAAGGGCAAGGGGAGCGTCTTCACCCTGTCCCTTCCGCGCGCCGAAGGCCTGCCTTGAAGGCGCCAGGACGGTTGAAACTTTCGTTGGAGGAGACGCCATGAGTTTTTACGATTTGAAGGCCGATTCCATCCGGGGGCAAGAAGTGCCCCTTTCGCACCACCGGGGGAAGGCCCTGCTGGTCGTCAATGTGGCCAGTCAATGCGGCTTCACGCCCCAGTACAAGGGCCTGGAAGCCTTGTACCGAAAATACAAGGACCGGGGGTTTGAGGTCTTGGGGTTCCCTTGCAACCAATTCGGGGCGCAGGAGCCGGGAAGCGCCGAGGAAATCCAGCAATTCTGCGAGCTGAACTTCGGGGTAACCTTCCCGCTCTTCGCCAAGGTGGACGTGAACGGGGAGAAGGCGCACCCGGTTTTCGTTTATTTGAAGGGGCAATTGCCCGGGGTTTTGGGCAGCGAGGCCATCAAATGGAACTTCACCAAATTCCTGGTGGACCGGCAGGGGACACCCGTGAAACGCTACAGTTCAGCCGACAGCCCCGAATCTATCGAGGCGGACCTGGAAAAAATCCTCGGCTGACGACTTTGTATCCCCCCGGCGGCGGCCCGTCCTTATAATAAAACCGTCTTTTCCATTTCCCCATCCGAGGTTTCCATGAAAAAAACTTTTGGCTTCTTGTTTCTCTTTTTGCTGGGCCTGCCTACCCTGAGCCTGGCCGGCATGGCCGAGGATTATTTCAACGCGGGCTTGAACCTCTTCAAGCAGGGCGATAACGCCAAAGCCATCCAATATTTCCAGGCGGCCCTCCAGGAGAGGCCCAATTACTGGCAGGCCTATCAATTCATGGGCGAGGCTTATTACCAGTCGGCCAACCGCACCGAGGCCCTCTTGGACATGGAATTGAGCCTGAAATTAAACCCCCAGAACCCGGACCTTCGGGACTTCGTGGGGCGCATCAAGCGCGGCGGCCCCTGGCAAAGCGCGGACGGTTGGACCTTCTCGGACAGCCTTTCGACCCTGGCCCTTTTTACCTCCTTGCTGGCCTTGGGGCTTCCTTATTACCGCCGTTGGCGGGAAGCCGCCAAACCCCAAGGATGAGGATCCTGGCCGTGGGGGGCGGCAGCATCGGTTTTGGCGCGGCCAAGCCCGAAGTCACTCCCTTGAGCTTGGAGATGATCCGACTGACCGGCAAACGCCATCCCCGGGTGCTCTTCCTGCCCACGGCCAGCGGGGATGACCGGGCTTATAGCCGGGCCGTGGAAGCCCACTTCAAACGCCTTAGTTGCCGGGTTCAAACCCTGCCCTTGTGGAAAAATCCACCCGCTTTTTCAAGCATCCGAAAAAGCGTCGGGAAAGCCGACCTCATTTACGTGGGGGGCGGCAATACGCTCAAGATGATCGGGCGTTGGAAACGCCTGGGAGTCTTGGGGCTCCTGGCCCGGGCCAAGAAGCGCGGAGCCGTGCTGGCCGGCACCAGCGCGGGAGCCATTTGCTGGTTTGAGGTCGGGAATTCGGATTCCCGCAAATACCAAAATCCCAAGGCCAAACTGATCCGGGTGAGGGGACTGGGATTCCTGAAAGCCATGGCTTGCCCCCACTATGACGTGGAAAAGGACCGGAAGCCTGAGCTCAAGCGCATGACCCGCGGTTACCCCGGGGTGGCCATCGCCTTGGATAATTGCGCGGCCCTGGAGGTGGTGGGGGAGCGGGGCCGGGTTCTTTCCAGTAAGCCCAAGGCCCGGGGGTATAAAGTCTATTGGCGCCAGGGAAAGTTTCATGAAGAACCCTTGGGACCCCAATGGAAGCCCTTGAGCGAGATCTTTTCCAAGGGGCTTTGAAACAAGCCTTTCGAAGGCGCATGAGCCCGCGTGAAACCCTCAAAGGAACCGGCTGGGTCCCCGAATAAAGCCCCGCCCTTGGTTTGAAGAATTCCCGCGGCAGATTCCCTTAAACCGGAAGCTTGGGCCTCGAGGGCTAGTCGCGGTTGACCATTTGGGCCATGACGGCGTTATAGCGCCCGCCCGAGATCTTGATTTGGGAAAGAATAGAATCAAGCGCCTTTAATTCATCCGGGGTCAGCTTGATTTCCGCGGCTTTCGCGTTTTCCTCGAGGTGCTTGAGCCGGGTGGTGCCCGGGATGGGGACGATGTCCGGACCTTTTTGCAGGAGCCAAGCCAAGGCGATTTGGCCCGGGGTATTTTGGCGGGGAGCGGCGATTCCCTCGACCGCCTCCACCAAGCGCAGGTTGGCCCGGAAGTTTTCACCCTGGAAGCGGGGCAGGTTTCGGCGCATGTCCCGCTCGCCCAAGTCCTCGTAGCTCTTGATTTGCCCGGTCAAAAAGCCCCGGCCCATGGGGCTAAAGGGCACCAATCCAATGCCCAATTCCCGCAGGGTGGGCAGGATTTCGGCCTCGATCTCGGTTTCCAAAAGCGAGTACTCGCTTTGCAGGGCCGACAAGGGGTGCACGGCATGGGCCCGGCGCAGGGTTTTGGGTCCTACCTCACTCAAACCCAGGTATTTGACCTTGCCTTCCTTCACCAGGGCCGCCATGGCCCCGAGGGTTTCCTCGATGGGGCGCTTGGGGTCGGCGCGGTGAAGGTATAAAAGATCCAGATAGTCCGTCCCCAGGCGCCTCAGGCATCCTTCCACCGATTCCCGGGTGTTTTGGGCCGATCCGTCCAGGTTTTCCGGGGAAGCTTTCCCGTCCTTCCAGCCGAATTTGGTGGCCAGCACCACTTGGCCGCGTTTGCCCTTTAAAGCTTTTCCCAGCAATTGCTCGTTGGTGAAGGGGCCGTAACTTTGGGCCGTATCCCAGAAGTTCATCCCCCTTTCCAAGGCCGCCTCCAAAACCCGCAAGCACTCGGCTTCGGCGGCCTGTTGGTGGTAGGCGAAGGTCATGCCCATGCAACCTAAGCCCAAGGCCGAGACCTCCAGGCCCTGACGGCCTAATTTTCTTTTTTCCATGGGAAGCTCCTGGCGGGAAATAAAAAACCTTCCGCCCCAGGATGGAAGGGACGGAAGGTTTTTTCAAGGCCTCGGCGATGGAAAGCGGGCGGATCAGCGCAAAAGCAGGATTTTGGCCTCTTTGACGCCCAGGGGTTCCAAGAAATAAATGATATAGATGCCGCTGGCGCACTTTTGGTTCAAGTAGTTGGTGCCGTCCCAGGAGAACCAGTGGTCCTGGCCCGTGGGGTTGGTGGCTTTCGCGGTGA
>DATKNU010000163.1:0-17500 GCA_035541195.1 bacterium | reverse complement strand
GCGCTGGAACTGGCCGCCCGCATCCAGCAATTGGCGGTGGACGTGCATTCCTTCACGACCAACTTCCCCTATAACGCCGGGCATGGCAGCTTGGCCCGCGGCCCGGAATTGGCGACGGCCCTGACCCTAGGCGTGAACTGGCACTTGAGCCGGCATTTCAAATGGATGTGCGACTGGGAAAGGACCGACTTCGCCGGGGGGAACCTGGCGGTTCTCCCGGAGGAACTATTCACCTTCCGGGCGGTGATGGTGTTTTGAGGGAAAAGACTTGGAGGGGGCCGGGTGAGGCGGTTGGATGGGATTTTAATTTTTCAAGTGGAAAGAGGCATGGATGAAATCGCACAAAAAATACCGGGTCTTACCGGCCCTGATCTTCATGGGCTTGGCCGGGGCGACTCCGGTTTGGGTACAGGCCCGCCCGGAACCGGGAACCCCCACACCTTCCGTCGCCGACGACCTCAAGGCCTTGCTGGAGGAAAAAGAGTCCGTGGAACTGCGGTTGAAGGCCTTGGAGGAAAAGACCCCGGTGGCCTCGCCTAAAATCGAACCCTCCGGCGACAGCGGCCAAGCGGTCAGGGACATTGTGGTGCCGCTTCAGATGGGCAACGAATATTTTAATGACGAAAGCCGTTGGCTGGAGTTTTCCGATCCGTCCAGGAGCGCGCTTTTCCGCTTTAGCGGACTTTTGAGCGCGCAATTCAACCTCTATCCCGGTAGCGCCGGGGATTCGCTCTTGGGCGGATTGCCTTCCGGCGGGATCCAGGAGGATTTCAACGGTTTCCTGACCAGCGCGAAGGTGGAGGTGGGCGCGGAATTCGGCCATTTCGCCGGACTTTCCATCGGCCTCCAGAACGAGGACATCAACCAAGGCGGTTCCCTGTTCTCGGTCCCAGTGAATATCGCCATCGCGGACGCTTTCCTTTATCTCAAGTTCGACCCGGCCCTTGTTTTCACGGGAGGGAAGTTCGGCACCCTCCTGAGCTTGGAGGCCCTTCAAACCCCCTCCAACCAGCTTTTCGCTGAGCCCTCCATGGTTTCGGATTTGGTGCCCGGCGTGGACAACGGCATCATGCTCAGCGGCCAAGTGGATGGGATGCTCGATTATGGGGTCGAGTTCTCAAATGGGGTGCAGGACAACGAGGAATTTTACCAGGGGGCGGCCACGGACAAACCGGGCCATCCCCCCACGGCCTTGGCCGCCCGGGTCTTCGCCGAGCCTTTCAAGGATTCGGACGACAAAGGCCTGAAGGGGTTGGGGTTGGGCGTCGCCGCGGCTTGGGACAATGAAGCCCGCTCCACTTCCAACGGAGTGACCACCAGCCCGGACAACAAGCCCTGGTCCGGAATCCTAACCTCCTTGGGGCGCAATCAGTTCCTCCTATATAACGCCTACAGCGGGGTGGTCGCCCAAGGGGATTTTTACCATTGGGACCCGCAATTCTTCTATTACAACGGGCCTTTTGGGGCCCAGGGGGAATGGGTCCAATCCATCCAGACGGTTGGTTACGGAGGCACCCATCCGGCCATCCAATTGGTCAATACGGCCTGGGTGTTGGAGGCTTCCTGGGTCTTCGGCGGGGAGGCCTCTTATGAGGGCGCCCGAGTGGACAAACCCTTCGACCTTTCCACGGGGGATTGGGGCGCCCTGGAAGTGGCCGCCCGAATCCACCAACTCGCGGCGGACCCCAATTCGTTCGAGACGGGCCGGGCCTTCAACAACGGTTCCATCAGCATCGCCAAGGGCGCCCAGCTGGCCACCGCCTTCGGCCTGGGGGTGAATTGGTGGCCGAACAGCCACTGCAAGGCCCAGTTGGATTGGGAAGAGACGGACTTTTCCGGGGGCAACGTTCCCTTGGATTCGGAAGACCTCTTCGCCTTCCGGGTGGCGCTGCTGCTTTGAGGCTCCGCCGATTCCCGAACCTGGCGGAAGGGATCCGCAAAGGGCCTGGGGCCCTAAATTCAAGGAGGCGATCGATGAAGCGGTTGTTTAAGCGCTCAGGCTGGCTTTTTCCCTGTCTATTCCCGGCGGTCCTGGCCGGGGTGGGGATGGTCTTGACGGCCTGTTCGGCCAAGACCTACCCCACGGTCGCCAACGGTCCGGGCGGCGGCGGTTTGTCCACAGTGTTGGGCGCCGGGGACGTGGCTTTCGTGGCCGTGGCTTCCCGCGGCGCCAATTTTAACGACCAGTTCGCCGCCGTGATCCTGAAGCCCATCAATGCGGGCACCACCCTGATCTTCACGGCCGCCAATTCAACCCAGAACGGGGCGGGCTTCCAGTCGACGGAAAGCAATTTGACCTGGGTGGCGGGCCGGGATTTCCCCGCCGGATCGGTCTTCGAGCTGTTCGACGGCGACCCCATGCCGGTCACGGTCTTCGCGAATGGAACGGCTTACGACCAGACGGCCAATGTCGATTCCAACGACGGGGATTTCGGGATGAGCAAGAACGGCGACAACCTGTTCGCGATCCAGGGTTCCCTCTCGAATCCCACTTTTTTGGCGGGAATCGTGTTGGGCGGAAACGGGAATTCCCTGACCTGGGGCGGGACGGACGACAACGGAAGGGTGGAGTACCTCCCCCCCAGCCTGACGAAAGGGACCAACGCCAACAGCCTGGACACCTATTCGTACGGCTATTACGACTGTTCGAAAACGACCGCCGGCACCGTGGCCCAGTTGGACGCGGCGATCAACAATCCGGCGAATTGGACGGGGCTTCAGGACGACAGTAACCTCGACCTGAACCCCTTCGACGACGTCTTGAGCTGCACCATCGTTCCGGAATAAGGCGAAGGATCCAATCCATGAGGCATCACAAGGGGGGGGTGACGGTCCTGGGGTTCTTTCTGGCGGCCTTGGGGTTGGCCTCTTGCTCGCCGCAAAAATTGCCGGAGGCGGGTTTGGGAACGGTGAACGCCGTCCAGACCCCCACGCCGACCCCCTTGCCTTCCGACCCCACGACCCTCTCCGCGGGGGACCTGGCCCTCCTGGGCTTCACCACCAAGGGGACCGAGAACGACCAGTTTGCCTTCGTGATCCTTAAGAATGTCGGCGGGGGCACCCGGGTGAACCTTTCGGACATGAATTGGGACGGCCATGCGTTTGCCACGACGGACGGCGGCGTCATCGTCTGGGCCGCGGACCGGGATTACCCAGCGGGGACCGTGGTGCAGGTTTTGCCGACCAGCAACGGGTCCTCGTCTTCCACCCATTCTTACGCCGTCAATATCTATAGCGCCGGGGTGACCTATACGAATGTCACCGGCGCAGGGGCCCAGACCGGGACCTACGCCTTCGACCCCGCCAGCCCCATCCAAGTGTCGACGGTGGCCAATACGGGCGGGGGCCTTACCGGCCTGGCCAAGGAAGGCGACCAACTGATCGCCTATCAGGGATCCGCCGCCTTGGGCGCCCCGGCTTCGGGCGTCACTTTCCTGGGGGGATTGAATTACGGGGGGGCTTGGCTCACCGGAACCCCCACCCCCGTGAATTTTTCCGAGGCGCAGGGGGAAAGTTATCTCCCGCCGGGATTGGTGGATGGGCAGGATGCCATGGCCATTCCCTCGGGATACGGGAACGGCGGTTATTACAATTGTGTAAACGGGTCGGCGGGAACCGCTCCCCAATTGGGCGCTTTGATCAATGATCCTTCAAACTGGACGCTTTCAATGCCCTCCAATGACCTACCCATACCGGTGTGCCGCGTCTTCCAAGTGCAGTGAAGCGAGTGCCGGGCGGGACAAGGCCCGGAGGTATTGAAACAATGGTTTAAGTCCCTAGGGAGGCTTATGATGTTGGTGAAGGCCCAATCATGGGAATCAGTGGTCAAGAGCTGTGAGGCCCGCTGTGAGGCGGACCAAGGCTTCAAGCCCATGGTGGACTTAGTGAGGAGGCTGGCGGCGTCCCCGCGCGCGGGGGACCTCTATCCCCTGACCGCCACGAACACGATCATCCTTTCGCGGACGCCGCAATTTGACATGCGGCGCGAGGTGTTGGTGGTTGGCTATGACCCCATGCGGGAATATTTCGACCTGGAATTCCGGTGGCAGCCCCCCGGCCCTTCGGACGGCCTGAAGAACGGGAATTGGACCGGTTATTGCCCGCCGAGAAAAGTTTATTTGGTCATCGCCCAGTTTTTCCGCCTTCAAGGATGGTTTGAGGAATTTCCAGGATAGTGTTTCGCCACGGGAGGATTTGACCATGCGGGAGTTGAGGGAGATGCAACCGATCCAGGAAACCCCCTTGGGCGTCCCGGGGCTTGTCCTCGAGGGGCTGAGGGTTGAACGGGGAGGCCGGCCGATCCTTTCGGGGCTGGACTTGAGGCTTCCGGCCAAGGCCTATACCTGCGTCTTGGGCGCCTCGGGTTCGGGAAAAACCACGCTTTTATCCGCCGTGGCGGGGACCCTTCGGCCCACCGGGGGCCGGGTCGAGATCCTGGGCGAAACGATGAGCGACGCCGCCCAAAGGGGGTTTGTGGAGCCCGAGAAACGCCGGTTAGGCATGGTTTTCCAGGATTACCTGCTCTGGCCCCACTTGACGGTTGCCGGCAACATCGCGCTCCCCTTGGGGTTCCGCCAGGGGAATCGCCGCGCCGCTGAGATGGCGGGCAAATGGCTGTCCTGGGTGGGGTTGGAAAAGCTTGAAAGTCGTTATCCTTCCGAGCTTTCGGGTGGCCAGCAACAAAGGGTGGCACTGGCCCGCGCCTTGGCCGTGGAGCCGAGGCTCTTGCTCTTGGATGAGCCCCTCTCGGCGTTGGATGCGGCTACCCGGGTTGAACTGCGCAAGCTTTTGCGGCGCCTGACGGGCCAGCTGGGGTTCGGGGCACTGCATGTCACCCATGACGCCGCCGAGGCGCTTTCCTTGGCGGACCGGTTGGTTTTGATGGATCGGGGCCGTGTGCTCCAGGTGGGGACTCCCGAAGAGGTTTTCATGAAGCCCGCGACGGCCCAGGCGGCCCGGTTGACCGGCCCCGTAAGCCTGGTCCCGGCGCCGGTGCTTTCCCGGCAAGGTGAAGCCGCGGTGGTGCAATTGGGCGGCATGCGCCTATCCGTGGCTTGCGAGGGGGAAGTGGCGGCGGGTAAAGAGGCGCTTTTGGTGTTGCGCGCCCAAGCGCTGAGCCACCTGCCCGAGCCCCTGGCGATCAAGCTTCAGGCGAGTCTTGTGGACGCCCTTTTTGTCGGCCACGAGTGGCACGTGGACGCGACCATTTTGCCGGGCGCCCATATCGCCTTCCGGAGCGACCGGCGGCCCCAGGCGAAGTTCGATGTTTACCTCCGGCCCGAGTTGGCCCGGGTGGTTCCGCCTGAGGCGGATCCCCATGAAAAACAGAAATAGAGGAGCCGCCTGATGGCCTGGGAAAAATTGCGCCTGGTCTTTTTTTTCGCCGCCTCAATGGCCTTGGGGGCCGCCCGGGCGGAAGCCCTTACGGTTTACGCCGCGGGCCCCGGCGAATTCGACGAAGCCGTTTGCGCGGCCTTCCGGCAAGCCACCGGTGAAAAGGTGGAGCTTTGGTCCTCTTCCACCGGCAAGGTGATGGCCCGGCTCCAGGCCGAACAGGCCCAGCCGCGCGCCGACGTGGTCATCCTGGCCGATCAATCCGCGGGAATCGACCTTCAAAACCAGGGGCTGGTGTCGCCCTATCGTCCCAGCCGCATCCTGGCGCGGTTGAGGCCGGACCTGAGGGCGAAGTCCGATTTCCTGCCCATGGGGGCTGACACGGTGGTCATGGTCGTGAACAGGCAAAAGCTTCCCGGCGGCCGGGCGCCCCGGGACTGGGACAGCTTGGCTGAAACGGACTTCAAGGATCAAGCGACCATGCCGGACCCCCTGCTTTCGGGGACCGCCTCCGATTTCGTCTTGGCCCTATTGCAACAGCGCCCGAGGGAGGGTTGGGGCTTTTTCCAGGCGCTGAAGAAGAACGGTGCCATCTGGCCCGGCCCCAATGAGGCGGCCCTCCAGCCGGTGGTATTGGGCGCGCGAAGCGTGTTGGTGGCCGGCGTGGGCCATACCGTCTTGCAGGCCAAGCAACAGGGAAACAGCCTGGATTTGGTTTTCCCCGCGAGCGGCACCCTGCTTGTCCCCCGGCCGATCATCATCCTCAAGTCCTCCCCGAACAAGGAAGCGGCCAAAAAGTTCGTGGATTTCGTCCTTTCGGGGGAGGGCCAGGCCTTGGCGGCCCAATCGCTCCTCATCCCGGCGGTTAAATCCGTGGCGCCGGACAAGGCATGGCCGGATCTTTCCCGGGCCAAGTTTTGGACGGTGGATTGGGGCCGAATGTCCGCCGAGCGGGCCAAAACGCTCCAGCGGTTCAAAACTGAAGTCATTCAGTAGGGCCGCGGGAGTCATGGCCCACCTAAATCCGCGCCTGTTGGGGTTGAGGGCGATCTTATGGGCGGTACTCACCATCCTGGTCATTCTCCCGCTGGCCGCGATCTTGGCCGCCGCCTTTTCGCCTTCCCTCTTGGGGGAAAGCGCGGGGGCGAAAGGTTTTTTTTCGCCGTCCCTTTGGGCCGCCACCCGGAATTCGCTTCTTTTGGGCGTGGGCGTGGCTTTGATCGCGTCGACGGTTTCATTGGCCCTGGCCTTGGCTTTGGAATATTCACCCCCGCCCTTGGCCAGATTCTGGGAAGCCCTGCTCTTCCTGCCTTTCCTTTGCGCCCCTTACCTGCTGGGGCTTGCCTGGAGCGTTTTAGCCATGCCGGGGGGGATTTTCGGCAGGCACCTTGGTTTATTCGCGCCCCTCCTGGGCCGGTTTGTCTTTTCCCTTTTTGGGATCGCCTTCATCACGGCCACCCACCTCGTGCCATTGAACTACGCCATGATCAGGGGTTATCTGGCGGGGACCGGGCGCCGCTTTGACTTGGCCTCCCGGGTGCATGGCCTGGGTCCGATAAGGACTTTTTTCCAGGTCACCTTGCCCCGCTTGTCCCTGCCCCTGGCTGGGGGGGCCCTCCTGGCCTTCTTGGCGGCGATCGAGGAGTTCGGCGTACCGGCCATCCTGGGGCCCTACGCGGGACTTACCCTTTTGACCACTTCCATTCAAACCGACTTGGAAGTATGGCCCGTGGACCTCGCGGACGCCACCCACGTGGCCCTGGTCCTCCTCGCCCTGGGGATTTTTGCCTGGTCGCTCTATGGCCGGTTCGACCGGGCCCTTGACCTGGATTACGGCCCGCCGGCCCCCGCCGCCCGGAAAATGGGATGGGCGGGGATTTTTGTTGCCCTCTGGGCCATTTTGGCGGGCGTCCTGCCGATCTTGATCATGGTGATCTTGGCCCTCTTGAAGGCGGAAACCGCCGGGATTCGAGCGGACAATTTCACCTTGGCGCATTTCGGAGAAGTCCTCAGGCCCGGGCAAAGGGGCTTCGAGGCGTTGGGGACCAGCGCGGGCCTGGCCTTTGTCGGCAGCTTCCTCAGTTTTGGGGTCGCTTGCGCCCTGGCCTTGCTACAGCAGGGCGGCCGGCGTGGAGACCGGGGCTTGGACTTGGTGACCACGGCCTTGAACGCCTTGCCGGGAGTCGTGTTGGCCGTGGCCTTGGTGCTGGTATGGAACGCGCCCTGGAACCCCCTGCCCATTTATGGACATCGGGCGATTCTTTTGCTGGCCTACATGACCGTGCTTCTTCCCATGGCGCTGCGTTACGCCAAGACCGCCGCCGCCCGCGTCTCACCCGGGTTCGTGACGGCGGCCCGGGTTCACGGCCTGGGGTGGCTTTCCATCGGAAGATACGTCGTTCTGCCCTTGATGACGCCGCCGTTGTTGGGGGGATTTGCCGTCGCCTTTGCCTTCGGTTTGAGGGAGTTCGTCACTTCGGTCCTGTTGCAGCCGCCGGGGGTGAATACGGTCTCCACCTTCATCTTCAACGAGGCCCTCCAGGGGAACGAAGGGGCGGCCATGGCCATGTCGGTGGTCAGCCTCGTTGTCAGTTTCGCGGCCCTATTCGCCTTGCGGGCAACGCAGGGAAGCTTTCACCGGATGCCCCTGCCCGATGGGGCGAGCCTCGAGGCCTGAGGAAAAGGCGGATAGCGGTGTTTTTTTCCGCCCCCCGGCCGGACCCGGCGGTGGGTGAAAAATGATCCTGGATTTTCCGTAATGGATTCCTGATCCCTTCCGCGCGCGATTTTGGGTTTTAACTTCCAATTAACCTTGATGTGACGCCTGCCTTGTCCGTCCCGAAAATAATCCCGCAGTTAAAAGTTGGAAAGCGATTTCCCCTCATTTCCAAATTTTCGACAAACCAATCGGGAAGGGCACTCATGAAATTTCGCGTTCGTTTTTCCTTGTGCATCTTGGCGGTCCTGGCTTGGGCCGCCCCGGCGCTTTGGGCCCAAGACCCGTCCCAGGGTTCCGTTTCGGACCAAATCCAGGCGCTTCAGGACCAGAACCAAAGCCTCCAACAAAGGCTCCAGGCCCTGGAAGACAAGGTGAACGCCGCCCCCGCGGCGCAGGACCAATCCGCCGCTTCCCCGGCGGGATTGCAGGACGTCTATACGCCGCTGGACGAGGGCAGCGAATATATCAATTCCGAAAGCCGCCACTTTGTGCTGTCGGACCGCACGGGCAAGGATCAATTGCGCTTCGGCGGCTATCTTTTTTCCGAACTGGCCCTCAATGACCAGGCGCCGGGCTATGAGCCGGGCGTGAACGGTTTCCTCGCCCGCAAGGCCCACTTGGATTTCGGGGGCCGTTTCGACGACCTGGTGGGCATGTCCATCGGCATTGAGAGCGACAAGTCCACGGCGGTCAGCATCGGCTTCTTCCACGCCTATGTCTACGTGAAGTTCGACAAGGCCCTGGAATTCCAGGCGGGCAAGTTCACCAACGCGCTGAGCCTGGAAGGCCTGCAACCCAGCGCGGACCTGCCCTTCGTGGAATCCTCCATGCTCGCCAACCTCATTCCGGACAAGGACATCGGCGCCATGATCAGCGGGGAAGTGGATCATTGGGCGGATTACGCCCTGGAGGTCGCCAACGGCGAGCAGGACAACGAATCCTCGGCCACCGGCCCGGGCAAGGCCGCGCAGGATTTCAAGGCCGTGACCGCCCGGGTTTTCTTGACGCCCTTCAAGCACTCCCATGACGAGGGCCTTAAGGGCCTGGGCTTGGGTTTGGCCGGCATCCTGGACAACGAGGTCAACCAGGACAACGCGCCCTGGCAGAAGTTGGAGACTTCCTTCGGCGGCAACGCCTTCATGACTTACAACGGTTCGGTGGTGGCCCGGGGCGATTTCTACCATTGGGACGCCCAAGGCTATTACTACAACGGGCCCTTCGGGTTCCTCGGCGAGTACGTGCAGTCCATCCAAACCGTGGGCGTGCCGGGCAAGCCCTCGGTCCAACTGACCAATATCGGCTGGCTGGCGGAGGCCACTTTTGTCCTGGGCGGGGAAGCGGGTTACGAGGGCGTCAAGGTCGACCAACCCTTTGACCCGGCCCGCGGCCAATGGGGCGCCTTTGAGTTCGCCGCGCGCCTGCATAGCAACCTGATCGACGTGAATTCCTTCACGGTGGGCTTCCCCTACGACCCCTTGGGCGGCAGCTTGGGCCAGGGGGCCGAGGTGGCGACCGCTTACGGCCTGGGCGTCAATTGGTGGCTGGACAACCACTTCAAATGGATGATCGACGCCGAAAGGACCGAATTCTCCGGCGGCAACCTGGCCGTGCTTCCCGAGCAAGCCGCGGTGGTCCGGGCCACGTTGATCCTGTAATCCAAAGCGCTCCACGGGGTTTGAGGGGCTGGTTCATTTCAAGGAGGGGACGATGGATGGGTTCAAGCAAATGACGGGAAAATCCTGGCGCGTCTTGGCCGTTTTCGCGGGGCTCTTGGCCCCGGCGGCGGGGTTTTTGGGCGCCTGTAAACCCAAAGCCATCCCCACGGTGGCCGGCAACGCCAACCTGACCGTGAACGTCACCTATAACGGCGCCATCACCACCGCGGGCAAATCCGCGCTGGAAGTGGGGCTTTTCAACAGCGACGTCTTTTCCTCGTCGAGCCTGGTGGCCGCCCAACAGGCCGGGGCGGTCATTGCCGCCCTGCCGGCGACGGGCGCGGTGACTTTCAACGTGCCCGGGGGCCATTATTACTTGGCGGCCCTCAACAACGTGAACGGTAGCGGCACCTTCTTCGACCATACGGACCGGGCCTATCCGATTTGCGGAGCGCCCTATGTCACTTACAACAATGTTTCCAACACGGCCAATGGCGTCAACTTTTCCTGGCCCCTGTCCTCGGGCAATAAGGCCACCGCGGTGGATGTGAGCTCGGACACCAGCGTGACCCTTTCCTTCGGCGATACTTACCTGAGCGTGGGGGTGAACGGCCAGCCCAATTACGGCGGCACCGCCGTCTCGATCTCGGGGGAAGGCCCCTCGGGCATTTACGCCGTGGCCTACACCAACGCCGGGGCCACCGCCCGCACCCCCGCCAATGACTGGGGGTTCAATCCCTCCAACGCCACCAATGTGTCCATTTCCACCTTGGAAGACCTGCCCTTGGGCAGCACGATTTACGTGATGCTTTTCGCCGACCCGGGCAACGCGGACAACCCTTCGGACGCCGGCTCCTGCGGCGGGGTCACGCCGTGCGTCCAGAACGGCGACCCCTACACGATCGTGGGCCCCTTGACCGTGGGCCAGAACCCCAAGCCTTCCAGCGGGGTCTTGAGCGTGGCCTTCAACGACACCCATCTTTGGTCTTCCGCCGCCTTGTTCACCTCCACGCCGACCGCCACTTTCACGGTGACGCCGACTTCCACGGTGACCTTCAGCCCGACCTTTACCGCTACGACCACCCAAACCCAAACGGCGACGCAGACCCCCACGGTGACCTTGACGCCCACCTGGACCCTCTCGCCCACGGTGACGCAGACGCCGGCGGTCAGCTTCACGGATACCTTCACGCCGACGGTGACGGCGACCCCCACGGTGACCTTGACATCGTCGAATACGCCCACCGTGACCGATACTTTCACGGCGACCCCGACGAACACCTCCACCGTGACTTCCACCGTGACCCCGACGCCGACGGCTACCGCCACCATGGTGACGTTGAACCCCGGGGACGTAGCCATCATCGCCATGTTGCGCAACGGCAATAGTCAGTTCGCTTTCGTCAACACCACGACGTCCAACCTGCCCTCGGGAACAGTAATCGACTTCACAAACTATTCCTGGGACGGCAGTGGGGCGGGCGCCCTTTCGGATCAGAGCACGACCATCTTGTCTTATCCCGCGACAGTGATAGAGGGCATCATTTCCTACACGGTGGGAAGCTCTGGGCTGGCCCCCTTCACCCCGGTGGTCATTGGGGACACTTCCAACGCGCAAAACACGCTTCAAGGCGGGACTTTGGCGAACGTCGCGGGATTGGGCGGTACCAAGCTGGTATTCAACCACAACGGCAGCGGGGACAAGATCCTGGCTTTCCAAGTGCCCTCGGCGGGAACCACGGTGTTTCTCGCGGGGGTCCTTTTTGGGCCCGATACCTGGCAAACCAGCGGTCCGGTGACCCAGTTCTATGATTCTTATCTGCCGCCGGGATTAAGCGCCTCCAATTCGACGGACCTCTCGAATCTTTGGAACAACAGCGTAGCTTTGAGCGGCCAAGCGGCGGTGACCAACGGCATGAACCAAAACGCCATACTGAGTTCCTGTGTGAACTCGCTTTCGAGCATTGTGAGCGGCTCGAACTGGACGGGCAACGCGGAATCCAAGGGAGGATTTGCGCTAACCTCCAAGACGAATGCGAATCCGGTCAGCTTGACCTTTTGCCCTTCGGGCGGCGTTTCCAACGTAGGATTTACCCCGGCTTACGCGGCTCCCACCGAAGTGCCTTACTGATCCAAAGAAGACTCCAAACGATGGATTATCCCGGGCCCGAAGGGCCCGGGATAATGTCGGGGGAAAGGGGAAACCATGCGGTTAGGTCAAAAGATACTTCTTGTTTGTTTTTGGATCTTGGGCTTGGCCGGCGCGGCCTTCGCCCAGGGCTTGCCTTGGCAAGTCCAAGCCGGGGAAGGGAACTTTCTGCTTCTTTCCGACCTGCACCTGACCCCTTTTGACGACCCAGCCTTGGTCCCCGAATTGGTCAAGGCCCCGGTGGAGCAATGGCAGGGGATTTTGGAAGGCTCCCATCATCCCGGCTTCACCACCTATGGCCAGGACCCCAATTACCCGCTTCTCAAGTCGCTCATGGAGGAAGTCAAGGACTTGGGGGTGACCTATGATTATGCCTTGGTCATGGGTGATTATGTTTCCCACAACTTCATCGACGACTTTCATAAATATGTGGGCGGCGACGACCAGGCCTTGAAGGATTTTTCCACCAAGACCATCCTCTTTGTCACGGGCTTGATTCAGCAAAGTCTCCCCGGGGTGCCGGTTTACTTCACCGTGGGCAACCATGACTCCGAATGCGACAGTTACCGCATGGCGGGGGACATCGACCTTTGGAAAACCCTGTCCCGGACCTGGGGAACCCTGGCCGCCGACCCCGCGGCCGTCGCCGATTTCAATCACGGCGGTTATTGCGCCCTGCCGCATCCCACCATCCCGAAGCGGGAACTTCTGATCCTCAACAGCATCTTTTGGTCGGCCAAGTTTGAGGGGGGCTGCTCGACCGAAAAAAATGTCGGCAATCCGGGCGACGAGGAAATGGCCTGGCTTGGCCGAAAGCTCGAGCAGGCGCGCCAAAAGGGATGGACGGTCTCCCTTGAAATGCACATCCCGCCCGGGGTCAACTCCGAAAAAGCCGAATCCCGGCGCGCGGACGGCAAGGGCGTAAAGCTTTTTTGGGAGCCCCAATATGAGGACGGCTTCATCCACTTGGCGGCCCAATACGCGGCGGTGATCAAAGACAGCTTCGCCGGCCACACCCATATGGACGATTGGCGGGTGGCGGTGGACGCCCATGGCCGCCCCTTCCTCTTGACCCATGTGACGCCCGGTCTTTGCCAGATCGACAGCAACAACCCGGGGTTCCAGGTCATGCGCTATGACCGCGCCACTGGGGTCTTGGAAGACCAGGCGACCTTCTACATCCCGGACCTTCGCGCGGCGGCCCCGGCCCCGAATCCGTGGAAACTCGAATATACCTTCCGGCAGGCCTATGGTTGTAAGGCCTATGACCTGGACAGCTTGGCCGACTTGGCCGGCCGAATCGAATCGGACCCCGCCCTCCGGGGAAAATACATCGCTTACTATGGGCTCTCCACGCCGGTCCATCCGCCCATGGACGAGAGCAATTGGGAAGCCTTCAGTTGCGCCCACACCCATTGGGACACCCATTCCTTCGACGACTGTTACCGTTGATCCGTTTGTTGGACAGAAAATAGGCAAAGTTAAAATTTAACGAAGATTCGATGCGCCTCTCCCCCGCCGAGGGATAAAGTCATCCCGCCGGGAAATCCAATCAGGGGAGGACTCTCATGACGATCAAACTCACGGGCCGTAAAACCAAGGGGTATGGATGGACGCCGGACCTGCCGGACCACCGGGACCTGCTTTACGCGGCGCCCGCCCCGCACCTGAGGGCCTTGCCATCGAAAGCGGACCTTCGGCCCCATTGCCCGCCGGTCTATGACCAGGGCCAATTGGGCAGCTGCACGGCCAACGCCATCGCCGCGGCCGTCGAGTTCGACCAGATGAAGCAATCCTTGCCCTCGGTTTTCGTCCCCTCGCGGCTTTTCATTTATTACAACGAGCGGGTCCTGGAAGGCACGGTCTCCCAGGACAGCGGGGCTCAGATCCGCGACGGCATCAAAAGCGTGGCCAAGCTCGGGGTTTGCCCGGAAGCCGAATGGCCTTATCGGATCGCCAAATTCGCGGTGAAGCCCGCGGCCAATTGCTACAAGGACGCGGTGCAATACCGGGCCCTGAGCTACCAAAAGGTGGCGAGGGACCTGGGCCAGATGAAGGGATGCCTGGCCTCGGGTTATCCCTTTGTGTTCGGCTTCACGGTTTATGAGAGCTTCGAGAGCGCGGCGGTGGCCAAGAGCGGCCGGGTGCCCCTGCCTTCCGCGGGGGAACAAGTGCTGGGGGGCCACGCCGTGGTGGCCGTGGGCTATGACGACGCCCAGCAGGTTTTTTTCGTGCGCAATTCCTGGGGGCCGGCTTGGGGGCTCAAGGGTTATTTCCTCATGCCTTACGCCTACCTGCTGCACGCGGGGCTTTCCAGCGATTATTGGACGGTACGGTTGGTGGGATAAAAGGGATTTTTCACCGCCAAGACGCCAAGTTCGCCAAGAAAACTAAAAACAAAAATGGGTTTAACAAATTTTTTATCTTTACTTGGCGGACTTGGCGTCTTGGCGGTGATATGGTGTTTCCGTAAATTCTCAATTTAGGAAAACACCATGTCCAAGTCCTTCGCCCGAGCCGACGAGGCCCTCCAGAACTATGTCCTGGAGACCTTCCATCCCGAAGACCCGGTCCTTTTAGAGATCAGGGAAAGGGCCGCGAAGGAAGGCCTGCCCGACATCCATGTGGGGCCCATGGACGGCCTTCACTTGGAAGTGATCGCCCGGTCGATGGGGGCCGAAAAAATCGTGGAGATCGGCACGCTGGCCGGCTATTCCGGGGTTTGCCTGGCCCGGGCCCTGCCCGCGGGCGGCAAGCTTTATTGTTTTGAATATGAACCCAAGCACGCCGAGGTTTCCCGGGAATCTTTTAAGAGGGCCGGCTTGGCGGACAAGGCCGAAATTTGGGTGGGGGACGCCTTGGCGAACCTTCCGAAGATCGAGGCCAAGGGTCCTTTTGACCTGGTCTTCATCGACGCCGATAAGCCGGGTTATCCGGCCTACCTGGCTTGGGCCATGGAACAGCTGCGGGTGGGCGGCGTGGTGCTGGGGGACAACACTTTTTCGGGCGGGCGGGTGGCGGACATCGCCCAGGAAACCCAAGGGCCCAAGGCTGAAACGGTCAAGGCCATCCGGGCCTTCAACCGGACTTTGGCCGACGATCCCCGCTTCCGCGCCACGGTCATCCCCACGGGCGAGGGGCTGACCTTCGCCGTGAAGGTTTCGAATTGAAGGTCCTGTTGGTTCTTTGCCTTTCGGGGGCGGCCGCCTGGGCGGGCGCCCAACCGACGCCCGATCCGGGACGGCCCACGCGCTCCCAAGCCGCCGCCCTCTTCGAGCAAGGCCGATCGACCCTGGAAGAGGGGCCGCTGGCCCAGGCTTATCTTTATTATTGCGCCGCGCCCGAAAATTTGGAAAAGGCCCTGGCCTGCGCCCGCATCGACTATTATCGGGCTTTGGGGGAGGATTCGCGGCATCAAAGGGACCAAGCCAAGAAAACCCTCGAGGAAGGAATCGGCTGGGCCCAAAAGGCCGTCCAGTTGGCGCCGGACTCGGGCCCGGCGCACGCCCTGTTGGCGGACCTCTATGGCGAAAAAATCGTCCTGGGCGATCTTTTTACCGGCATGGATTTCGGGCCCAAGGACGGCGAGGAAAACAAGAAGGCCCTGGCCCTGGCGCCCGCCGATCCCCGGGTGCTGGCGGCCCAAGGCCGCCGGTTCCTCATGGCCCCGGATTTCGCCGGGGGGGACCCCCGCAAAGCCCTGGATTTTTTCAAAAGGTCCCTGGCGGCCGATCCCGGTTCGGATGAGACTTGGGTCTGGCTGGCCCGGACCCAAAGGCGGCTGGGGGATGGGGCGGGCGCCCGGGATTCCCTGCGGCGGGCCTTGGGTTTGAACCCCCGCAATGTCCAGGCCCAGAGGGAGACGCCAAAGGGGGAATGAAAGCCGGCGGGCCCCCGGTTATTCGTCCTTCAGCCGATAACCCACCCCCGGTTCGGTCAGGAGCAGTTTGGGTTGGTTGGGGTCGGCCTCGATTTTTTCCCTCAGTTGGTGGATATAGGTCCTCAAGTTTTGGGAATCGGCGGCGGGCCCCCAAAGTTCGGTGAGGATTTGCCTTTGGGTCACCACCTTGCCGGCGTGGCGCGCCAACAGCGACAAGAGCCCGTATTCGTTGGGCGTCAGGTGGATTTCCTTGTCCTTGACCAAGACCCGTCTTTTCTCAAAATCCCCTTGAGCCCCCGGTATTCGAACGGCCGATCGGGTTCCCCCGCTTGCCGCGAGTGGCGCAGGGCCGCCCGGATCCGGGCCAAAAGTTCCCCGACGCCGAAGGGCTTGGTGAGGTAGTCGTCCGCGCCCGCGTCCAGGCCCTTGACCTTGTCCTCTTCCTTGCCCCGGGCCGTCAGGATGATGACGGGGACCGAGCTCCATTGGCGGAGCTTTTTCAACAGCTCAAGGCCGTCCATGTCGGGGAGCCCCAAGTCCAGCAGGATCAACCGGGGATTGTGGGAAGCGGCCAGGGCCAGCCCCTCGACGCCGTTCTCGCTTTCCACGATCTTGAATTGCTGGGTGGCCAAGGAAGCCTTGAGGAACCGGCGGATGGGTTTTTCGTCCTCGATGATGAGCAGGGTGGGATGGCTTTCGCTCACCGGGCGTCCCCCTTCAGGGGAAGGGAAAAGCTAAACACCGCGCCGCCGCCCTCCCGGTTGGCCGCCGAAAGGGTGCCGCCATGGATGTCCAAAATCCCCTTGCAGACCGCCAGCCCCAAACCCGTCCCGCCTTGGAGCCTTTGGCGTTTGCCCCGGTAAAATTTGTCGAACACATGGGCCAATTCCTCCTCGGACAGGCCCGGCCCCCGGTCGCCGACCCGCACCGTCAACCATCGGCCGTCCGATTCGGCCGTGAGCTCCAAGGGGGATCCCTCCGGCGTGTATTTGAGGGCGTTGTCCAAGAGGTTGACCAAGACCTGCTCCATGAGCAGCCCGTCCATGGGGGCGGGCGGGAGGTCCTGGGGCGCCCGGACCAAGAGCTCGCGCTTGCCCACTTGTTTCTCGATCCGGGCCAGGGAAGAGCCGATGATTTCGTTGATGTGGACCAGGTCCTTGCGGGGATGGATGGCGCCCGACTCCAGCTTGGTCATTTCCAGCAGGTTGTTGACCAACCGGTTGAGCCGCTCGGATTCGGTGAAGATGTTTTCCAAGAGCTCGTCCTGGGTTTTTTCGTCCATGGCTCGTCGGTTTTCCAAGAGGCCGCTGGCCGACCCCGCGATGGCGGCCAGGGGCGTGCGCAGGTCGTGGGACACCGAGCTTAAAAGGGAACTGCGCAGTTTTTCCGTTTCCATCAGCACCTGGGTTTGCCTTTGCTTTTCCTCGAGCCGGTCGCTGGCCACGGCCAGGGCGGTTTGGTGGGCGAAGGCCTCCAAGAGGTGCAATTGTTCGGGAATGAAGAGCCGTTCGGGATCCCGGGGCTTGACCCCCAAGGCCCCCACCGGTTCCCCGGAGGCCAGCAGGGGCGCGTAAAGGGCGTCGGAGGCGGGCAGGGTGTCGGTCCCGCGGCCCGCCACCTGGCCCAGGTCGTAGGACCAATGGGCCACCCCCATTTCCTTCGGGGAGAGGGTGAAGGTCTCGGAAGTCCCGCATTGGACCTTGAGGCGTCCCTGCTCGTCGGGAAGCAGGGCGATCACGTCGCTTTCGAAGACATCCGCGATG